>CAYYSK010000296.1:0-3716 GCA_964474345.1 uncultured Flavobacteriaceae bacterium | reverse complement strand
TTAAATCGTTCTGCTACGTCATTTTTGTTTGATGTAACCACGTCATTATACTCCTTTTGTTGCAACCCAAATGGATAATAGTCTAGCTTTCACATATTTTGGATAATGCAAAAAACAAACACATCACACTGATATTGAGTGTTTTATTTTTAAAGAACTTAGTGTTTTATTGCGAATCTTCATTTTGTAATTATTATCCTTTAGCTTACGTCTTAAATCATGTCAAAAAACAACAAGTTCACTTGTTAGAACTTATTTCTTTTATAAATTAATTGATGTTCAAATCAATTATAAACAGCTATTATTATAGTATTTGACAAGATCTAAAGAGGTTTTCATTTTTTTTTCTTTGATTAACTGAACTAATTTCGGACAATCATTAAAATATTCGACGCCAACTTTTTTTATGTTACTTCCAATTACTACAGCTCGATTAATCTTTGTTGCAAATTTTTCATTTTTTCGTTTTAAATACCTAATATAAATTAACCTTGTTCCTTTAACATTTGATTCATAGGTCGTATATAAATTGCACTTTCCTTCTTCAACAAGTTCCGCTAAAATATATTTCTTACTTTTGGTGTCAATATATTCAAATATTTTTACCCCATCTAAAGTGTTAATATCCTTATACTTGTCTTCTTTCCTCTTAATAAATCCATCTTTTTTACTCCAAGTATAACCTTTAGGGGTATGACCATTATAAATCATTAAAAGGCTAGAGTTAGTAGCTTTAATTATTACTCTTTCAACTGATTCCTCAGGAATTAAAGTCTTATCATATTTTTTCCTCTTTTTAAATGAAGGTTTTTCGATAAATAGCTTAAGGGATTTAACACCTTCATAAATAAGATCTCCGTTTAACTCAGTTCCATCTTTCAATATGACCCTAATCTCTTTTTCTTCTTGACTATATAACGAAGTACAAAAGAGCAATAAAAAAATATAAAGTTTCAAAATGATATTATTTTAAGTTTATAAATGTACAGATTAAAAAGAAATTTTGATAAATCATTAAGGCAGTTTAAAACCTAAAATATGCATGTAAGTATTTTATATTATATCTGAATTCTTTTTAAAAAGCATCGTAGGGATAGTAGCGAAACATTTCTGTAGCAATTTTAACAATTAGCCCTCCTTAGTGTGATCAATTAGTTTTTTGTGAAAACATAAATAAAAGGAGCATCATAGGAAACAGAAAATATATTATTATTCACAATAATATCTTCTGTATATATATCTCCATCTATATCTGGATCATATGTTATTCTATATATACTATTCCCAAGATTTTCCCATGTGCCAGGATCCGCAAAATCTAATTCACAAGCTCCTTCTGAATTAGTAGAATAGGCTGATTCCACAAAAGTACCATCTGAATTAATTGTGAAATTACTTTCTCTATCGCAATCGTCTATAGCCTGTTCAACATCATTTAAAAGAGTCATAGATTGATTCCAAGTTCCTATAAAAGAATCTATTTGAGACATAGAGTCATCATCATTACTAGTAGAATCATCATCGCTACTACAAGAATGAAAAGTTAATATAAATACTGATAAAATTAAAGTTAGTTTTTTCATTTAAGCCTTTTTGTTATTATTTATTATTTTATGTTCATTTATTTAAAATTTCAATACTTCAAATATCCAATATTTTGATAAAAGTTAGCAAGACAAGTATCTCGTTATTTTAAAATAACGAGATACTTGCTGTGAGATTAGATTCTATTCCATTATTTCAACGATTATATAATGCTTTCTCTTAATCATTTACCTTGAAACTTTTACCTTATCTTATATGAGACATTTTATTTAAAAAATATAGTAGAGATAAGTATAGGAGTGATTAACTCCAATTAAAAAATTACGCAATAATCAAAAGAGAAATATGTGTGAATTTCTCTTTTGATTATTAGTATGTATGAAAAGAAATATGTTTGTTACCCATGAGGAGTGCACTTTTTTTATTTTTCGCAAAATATGGACTTATTATATTAGATTGAACAGAAAGTTAAGAGATATTGAATTGCATTAATCTCTTAGCTTAATTTCCATTTTTCTGTTGCAAGTCCACATTCTTTATCAAATTCTTCTTTGCTTACTACCTTTCCATAGTTGGAATACTTCTGATTCATAAATTAAGTATATCATTGTTGCTTCAAGAGAAAAAATAGTGCAAGAATCCAAAAGAAATTATCATCCATTAATCATTATTCTATTTACTAGTGGAATGCTATCTATTGATGAATTAAATAAACTTCCTAGAACAACCAAACATAACTGGAAAGATTTTAAGCATGACAATTATTATGGACACCAGTGAGTGGAAACATATATCAAACAGTTTGATGACATCAAAGATGTCTTTCAAAGTAAGTTTACTGCTCGAGCTATTAAAACCATTATAAAAACCAGAAGAGGTTTTTATAATATGCTTGGTGAGTTAGTTCATCATAAAAATCTACTCAAGCAAAACGCCAGTAGTATTGTGTCTTCTGTAGAAGATATGGCACAGTTCTCTAATGTTACTATTAGAAAAGTTTGCAAGTTTTATGGTATTTCTAAAGACTGGTATTATGCCCAGAAAAGAAAAGTTAGTTGTTCTGTTAGTATGTTTAAACAATGTTATCGTCAATATCCTAATCAACTAACGTTAAAAGAAGTGACTGATATTGAGTTTTTAGTTAAAGATTCTGAAAATTCCAGAAAACCAATAACAACTATTTATTATGATTCCATTCGTAATGATCTTATCGTTTGTGGACTTACTACTTTTAGAAAATATGCAAAAGCACTAGGTCATATAAAATCAAAACCTATACGAGCTAAAGCAAAAGAAGGTTTTAAAGCATCTTATGTTTTTGAATGGTTACATATTGATATTACCAATGTAGAAACCATCAAAGATGGCAATCAAAAAGTAGCTTTTGTAAAAGATAACTTCTCTTCAGGACTCTTACATTATAAATCCACTTCTGAAAAAGCAGGAAGCCAATTTATTAAAGAACTACTACAAGAAGCTTTTGAAAAATACAATCTCTATAATTATACAGAAGATATTCATATTCTTTCTGATGGTGGTTCTGAAAATAAGGGAGAAATTCTCTCTTGGGTAAAACACATTAATGCACCACCTATTGTCAAAAAGATAACAGCAATGACAGAAGATTTTCCTTTCTCCAATGCGATGTCTGAAATTACTCATAGTATCTATAAATCTGAATTTATGGGAGGTAAACATTCCGAAGACCAAGCATCACATTTAATAAGCCTTGATGCCTTTATGGATTATTACAATTATCACAGATACCCCCTGTCGACTTTATGGTAAAACTCCTATGGAAATTATAAACGGTAAAGACATAGACAAATCCATGTTTTCTGAAATACTCACAAACGCCAAAGCAAATAGACTAGAAGTCAATAGAAACTTCAATCAATGTGTTGCCAAAATCGGATGTAATAGATCATAATTATCTATCCCAAGTCCTTAAAATTTGAATTTCAAACGAACTTGATGTAAAATCAATTTTCAATATTTCAATGAACTTTAAAAATGAGTTAAGACAGCTTAAAAAAACTGTCTTAACCCTAACTTATTCTATTTCAAGCGTGTTCCATCTTTAGAACACTTTTATCGCGGTTCTAACGATTAGTGACTTGCTGTAATCCAAAGGGATAGTAACTACCCCTGATTTTTAAGAGCTTTTGAAC
>CAYYSK010000295.1:0-3756 GCA_964474345.1 uncultured Flavobacteriaceae bacterium | reverse complement strand
ACAGGTTTCATATATTCAATAGTAGCGTTTGTAAATGCCACTTTCATATCATGAAGCCCAGTTTTATCTTTAAGTAAATAAATTCCCAGACAGACAAGTCCAATTTGTGCCATACACTCTGTTAAGATAACCCCTGGTGTTACTGGATTTCCTTTAAAATGCCCTTTATAAAAAAAGGCATCTTCTGTAAAAGTATATGATCCTTTTATATAATTTTGAGTTACCTTTTCTATTTCATTTACAAATAAAAATGGTCTTGTATACGGTAGTAACGCTATGATCTCTTCTCCTTTCATCGTATATGATCTCCTCCATCTACAGGTATAACAGTTCCATTAATCCAAGAAGCTTCATCCCTACACAATAAATAGACTGCATTTGCTACATCTTCAGGTAGTGTCAAACGACCATAAGGATTCCGTTCTATTGATTTTTCTATCATAACAGTACTTCCAGGTATTAAACGTAAGCTTTCGGTATCGGTTACACCAGCTTGAATACAGTTTGCTTTTATAGCAAGTGGCGCAAATTCTAATGCAATATTTCGAGTTATACTTTCTAAAGCGGCTTTTGCAGCAGCTACAGCTCCGTATTGTTTCCAAGCTTTATGACTACCTTCACTTGTAAAAGCAATCACTCTAGCATCTAACGCGAATAAATTCGCTTTCGCGAAAGCGGATACCCAATCATATAAACTTATTGCCATCGCGTCTAAAGTACGGACAAAATCATCATTACTTAAGACTGTATCCTTGGTACTGTATAAAGGTTTTAAATTACCTCTTGCAACACTATGCACTAGTGTTTTTATTTGTCCTCCACCTAGTTCTTTTAGTAAGTCTTCAATGACTTGCATACGTTTCTCAACATTCATAGCATCTACATTATAAGATACGACCTGTATTCCATAAGATCTCATGTGTTTAACTGCTTCTTCAAAAGGAGCTAATACACTTCTTCTACTACGATGTACAATACAAATATGCATGCCTTCATTAGCAAGTTTTTTTGCAGTAGCAAGCCCTAATCCACTACTTCCTCCTAAAATAACACACCATTTACCTTTATACTGTTGTTGTATAGTTTCTGCCATACTTACCATTTTAATAGAACACGTTGTGCTGAAAACCCTGGGCCAAAACTGAGCATAATTCCTATATCATCTTTGGGTAGTTTTTTATCTAGAAATCGTTCCAAAACATACAATACTGTAGCACTACTCATATTGCCATATAGTCGTAATACTTCTTTTGTATCATCTATATTTTTTCCTAACTTCCCAAAGAGATCTTCTACTGTTTCAACTATTTTACGTCCTCCCGGATGAAAAATAAGATGATTAACAGCTTCTATATCTAATCCATTTTTTTCTAAAAAAGGATGTATAATATCAGGAAATTGTTGTGCAATGGTTTCTGGTACTTGTTGATCAAGAATCATTTGTAAGCCTGTATTTACAAGTTTAAATCCCATCATATGCTGTGCGTCATAAAAATGATACATCTCTGTATCTAAGATTTTAGGGCCTTCATCTTCTTCTTTTGATGAGAGTAACACACAAGCAGCTCCATCACCAAAAATAGCTGCACTTACTATATTTACCATAGAAAAATCTGTGTGTTGAAAAGTTGCAGTAGGGCTTTCTATGGCAATTACAGCAGCTCGTTTATTAGGGTTTGCTTTTAAAAATTCATTGGCATACACGACTCCTGAAACTCCAGCTGCACATCCCATTTCTGTCACTGGTAAACGTACAATGTCCTGTTTAAGTTGTAATTTGTTTATAAGATACGCGTCCAGAGAAGGAATCATAATTCCCGTACAACTAACTGTGATAATAAAATCTAATGATTTCGGATCCCATTTAGCTTTTTGAAGTGCTTTTTGAAGTACTTTTTCTCCTAATTGTACAACTTCTCTTGTATAGATATCATTTTTTTCTTCAAAAGTAGTTGCTGTAAAAACTTCTTCAGGAGCCATAATACTATATCGTTTATCAACAGCAGCATTACCAAAAATCTTTTTTACTTTTCTTTTGAAACGATCATCTTGTTCATGCAGCCACCCATCTAAAAAAGGAATAATCTCATCTGTAGTTCTATGATATTGCGGAAGTTGTTTTGCAACAGTGGTAATTTTTACATTCATAGGGTTTTAATTAACCACAAATATCGAAATGCCCATTTCCAAGTTATCTCAGAATGTTTTAGTTCCAATTGTTGTGCAAATATTTTTAGTTCTTGTTTTTTAAATCCGCTTGCAATAGACACAAGTCCGTCGTTTTTAGCTACATAGCTTTTGATAAAAATACGACTAAATAATCTAAATAATTGATAAGCGATTTTACTTCTTTGTAAGTCGTTTATTACGACAGCAACTTGCGCTAATTTGACAAATTGCTTCATAAATACAAAGATTTCTTCATCTTTAAAATGATGTAATGTAAGCGTGCAAATTATAATATCACAATCAAACTCTTCATTATCAATGGTTAAAATATCTTTTTCTAATAAAACTATTTCAGGATATTCTTTTGATAATTCTTTTCCCATAGTAATACTTTGAGAACTTAAGTCTATTCCTATTAATCGAAATGTTACATCTTTATTCTTAAAATAATGAGCAATCAGTCTAAGCATTTCTCCATCTCCACATCCAACATCTACAAGTATCCATTCTTTTTTTAAAGGATTCTCTTTTATAAGTTTTTCTATAGCTTTAAAAGTAATTGTATTACCACCAAGCATTTTATTTGATCTAGAAATATCAAGAAGTGCATTCCTTAAATCTATCTCAGGAATGTTTGGATCATCCATGATTTCTATTTCTGTAGATCTATACCTTAAATCTCTCATACTAATAAATCTCCATGAGTCAATTTTATAATGTTTTTTAATACATATGGAGAAGTTCCAACTAGTGATACTCCTAAGCGTGTTATTTTTTTATTTTGTAGAGCTTCTTGTATAAAACGCCCTGCTTTTAGACGTTTTTGAAATGTTGAATTCCATTGTTTTATATACATTTCTTCTAGTTGGATTCTAGATATTCCTGATAATCGTTGTTCAACTATCAAACTAGCAATAATTTTAGCGCTATGAATAGCCATAGCCATGCCATTACCACATAATGGATGAATAAGACCTGCACTATCTCCTATCATAAAAATATGATCTACTATAGGTTCTTTTTTATCAAATGAAATCTGACTAATAGTGAGAGGGGCTTTAAAAGCCAATTTGCTATTTTCAAAAAATGTTTTTAATTCTTTGTTTTTATATAACACTTCTCGCTGGTACGTCTCAATATTTTTATGTTTTTTAAATGATTTATAATCAGCTAGATAACACACATTAACATGATTAGTTTCCACTTTAGAAAGTCCGCAATACCCGCCATCAAAATTATGTAGTGCTACAACATCATTAGGAAAATCTGTAGTATAATGAGCTTTGACTCCTAACCAAGACGATTTTTTCTGTATAAATTTTCGCGAAAGCGTAATATCTATATTACTGCGTTTTCCATAAGCTCCTAATACATAATCTGCATTATAGTGTTGGTTATCTATTGTGACTACTTGAAATTCATTATTATCAAAATTAATGTGCTTAACCGTTGCCTGTAGCACCTCTACTCCTAAACTTATAGCTTGTCTTACTAAAATTTGATCTAAAGCATATCTACTAATACCAAAACCACCAAGAGGTAATTCCACTTCAAGAGTTGATCCTGATAATCCTGAAAATTGAAATT
>CAYYSK010000294.1:0-3771 GCA_964474345.1 uncultured Flavobacteriaceae bacterium | reverse complement strand
TTAGTGTGTCTGGAACGAGTGTTATAGAAGTCCCATGTAAGGATGTAAATACAATAGATAGTTCTTCTTTTTCTTTTGAAGTAAGATCTGAAGAGACATTAGATATACTAGCATCTATAAATGCTCTGTCTATCTCTTTGTCTATACTCGCAATACGATTTGCTTTTTGTTCAAATTGTATGTCATTAAAGTCTAGCGATTCTATCTCTTTAATAATCTCTTTATCCTGAGGAGGAACTAATTGTCCTCCATCTACCCAATATACTTTGTAACCATTATATTCTGGTGGATTATGACTTGCGGTAAGTACAATACCACATTGGCAATCTAATAACTTAACGGCAAAACTAAGTTCAGGAGTAGGACGTAGGTCAGAAAATAAAAATACGTCGATATCATTTGCTGAAAAAACATTTGCTACAACTTGAGCAAGTTCTTTACTATTATTCCTACAATCATATGCAATAGCTACTTTATGAGGTTGATTAGGAAATACTCTTTTTAAATAGTTAGAAATACCTTGTGTATTTTTGCCTAAAGTGTACTTATTTATTCTATTGGTTCCTACCCCCATAATTCCTCGCATACCTCCAGTGCCAAATTCTAAATTTTTATAGAAACTATCTTCAAGCTCATCTGGATTGTATGCTATATTTTCCTTAATGATCTCTTGTGTTTCTATATCAAAAGGATTAGTAAGCCAAGTATTTGCTTTGGCTAGAGTTTCAGGTTTATGGTAGATCATGGTACGTATATGATTATATTACAAAAATACGTTTTTGTGTTAATTTTTATCGGTAATTACTATTTTATAGTTATAATCCACGATATTTGAAAAAAAAAAACATCATCGGTTTCCAAATTCAGTTTAAAACTTCAAAAGCAATTCTTTTTATTGTTTTCCTTATAAGCTTTTCTTTTCAGATTTCAGCTCAAAGAGACGCAGCCCATTGGTATTTTGGGAATTTTGCCGGATTGAATTTTAATTCAGGAATTCCAGAATTAGATGTTAATGGAGCTTTAGATACTGTAGAGGGATGCTCAGCTATTTCTGATAAAGAAACAGGAGAACTTCTTTTTTATACAGAAGGGACTACGGTTTGGAATAGGAACCATCAAATTATGCTTAATGGTACAGAATTACTAGGAAGTCTATCTTCAACACAGTCGGCGGTAATTGTTCCACAACCAGGAAGTGATTCTATTTTCTATATTTTTACGACAGATGTAGTGCAAGCATATCAAATCAATGGAATGGGAAATGGGATCAATTATTCGATTGTTTCTATGAATGGAGATAATGGTTTAGGAGAAGTAATTGAAAAAAATACAAATTTATTAGTAGAAGGTTCAGAGAAAATTTCAGTAGTAGAAACATCAGATGGAGTTAATTTTTGGATCGTTACTCATTTTGAAAATAATTTTTATTCTTATTTTTTTGATGACTCAGGTGTTAATACAACACCAATCGTTTCTACAATAGGTCCCGACATAAATGATTTTGAAAATTTTCGAGGTGCTATGAAAATTTCACCAGATGGAAATAGATTGGCTATTTCGCACTGCTTATTTGAACCAAGTTTAGGAGGAACTGCTCATCTATATGATTTTAATAATGAAACAGGAGTTGTTAGCAATGAATTGTTAATTGGAAATCAATTGGTTTATTATGGAGTTGAGTTCTCTTCGGATTCGTCAAAATTATATTTTAGCGGAAAAACAATTAATAATCAAGGACAATCTGATCGAGTTATTATTGAACAGTACGATTTAAATGCAGCTTCGATTACTAACTCAAGATTTGTTGTATTGGATTATGAAAATGATTTAGTAAGTGACCTTGCAGGAGCTTTACAAATAGCAATGGATAAAAAAATATACCATTCGCTTCCTCTTCCTAGTAATTCATTATCAGTAATAAATAATCCAAAACTAGTTGGCAATAATATTGATTTTGGTGAAGAATCTTTGAATTTAGGACTTCGAAGCGGATCATTTGGATTACCTCAATATATACAGTCATTTTTTGAATCTTTTATTACTGTTGATAATATATGTGAGAATGATCAAACAGCATTTAGTGTTGACCCTAATGCAAATGTGACAGGTGCTCTATGGAATTTTGGTGATATTACTAGTGGTGCTAATAATACATCTACAATTATAAACCCTACTCATGAATTTAGTTCTCCGGGCTTTTATACCGTTACTGTTGAGTTTGAATTTACAAATCGCGCACCTAAGACTTTTGTAGAATTTGTAAATATTGTTCCTCAATTAAATCTGCCAACAGCTATAACTTTCACTCAATGTGATGTTGATGGTATAGATGACGGAATTAGTTTTTTTGACTTAGATAATTATACTGATGATGAATTAGGAATCAGTAATACTCAATATAGGTATTATCATAGTATAGGAAATGCGCAAACCGGTCAAAACCCTATTTCAGATGCTAATAATTATGAAAATTCTTCTAATGGAGAAGTTATTTATTTAGTTGTTGGAGATGAAGTAGCCTGTAATACTATTGTTGAAATTACACTTGATGTTAGTATTAATCCTGATGGCACTAATTTTTCACATGAGATATGTGATATTGTTTTAAGTAGTATAGATGTATGGATGTCGCTAGAAGACCTAAAAGCAGAAATTCTTCAAAACTTCCAAAACGAATCTTTAGAGTATTATTTTACACTCGAAGATGCTATTTCTCAGTCTAATCCATTGACAATAGATACCACGCCACCCTCTTTAAGTCAATCTAATTTTTTTGGTGTTTTTTATAGAGTCTCTAATGATTTTGATTGTTTAGCAATAGGATATATAGAATTTGACATTCTTCCTAGTTTTGAAGAAGAAAATAAGGTGTTAGATTTTTGCCCTTCAGAAGGGGCATTACTATTAACGCCTGACGAGTTGTATAGTACATATGAATGGTCTACAGGAGAAACAACTCCTGGCATAACTATAACTGAACCTGGGGCGTATACTGTAGATTTAGTTACATTGGGAGGATGTGATAGTAGATTGTTATTTACAGTTAATGAAGTAGAAATTGTTAATGTAGAGATAGAAGTGAATGATTTTCAACAATACAATAGTATTGTTGTTAACAGTGCTTCAGATTCCTCTTTATTATATTCCATAAATGGAGGACTATCATTTCAGGAGTCCCCAGTTTTTGATAATTTACCACCAGGAATCTATAATCTGGTTATAAGTGGTCTTGATGATACTAGTTGTAATAACACTAATAGATTTATAGAAGTCCGTGGTGCTCCCCGATATTTTACACCTAACGGTGATGGGACTCATGATTTTTGGCATGTTAATAATCCAGAGAATTATGAGGGAATGATTATTACTATATTTGATAGGTATGGAAAACAATTGTTTCAAATGAACAATAGGAGTAGAGGTTGGAATGGTACTTATGCGGGAAGATTAATGCCTACAAATGCTTATTGGTATCGTATAGAATATGAAGGAGCAGAATATTATGGACACTTTACATTAGTGCGTCGTTAATATTATTTTTCTAAAAGAGTTTCTTTTATTTGGTATCGTTCTTTATCCTTAGAAGATCTTTGTATAAGTTCGCCAATAAACCCTGCAATAAATAACTGTATTCCTATAAGCATTGCTACTAATGCTATGTAAAATTGTGGTCTATCTGTTATCAAACGACCATTGGGATTTAAAAACAATTTATTTATACCTAGATATAAAGAAAAGCCAAAACCAATAATAAACATAAGAACGCCTAAT
>CAYYSK010000293.1:0-3791 GCA_964474345.1 uncultured Flavobacteriaceae bacterium | reverse complement strand
AGTGTTTATTGTCGTTTTGCACTTCATTATGAAGTTCTAATGCATAATTTAGGTTTAAGTTCTTTTTTAGAAATTTTAAAACAAAGGCCAGGTATCTTAATTTTTTGTTTGTGCTGTTCGTATAGCAATAGGATGGTATGATTCTTGACTTAAGACTAAAATCTTTGAGTCTTTTATCTTTACCTGCTCTATACGATACCCTATCAATATATCTTATATACCATATAGTAACCTCCCAAAAGTTTCTAGTTGTACTTGTTCTAACTGAAGTGTCCCATAAGAAAAGAGATAATGATCCATAAAGAGTTATGTGTATTGCCGGTTATGCTTTCGCGAAAGCATAACCCAACTTAGTACTGTTCAGATTCATTTGGAAAATCCTGCGACTTTACATCAGTTGCGTATTGTTTAAAAGCATCTGTCATAGCTTTATACATATCAAGATATCTTCTTAAAAATCGAGGATTAAATTCGTGAGTCATACCTAACATATCATGAGTAACAAGTACTTGACCATCTACGCCACCACCAGCACCTATTCCTATAATTGGAATGGTAAGGCTTTCTGCTACTTCTTGAGCGAGCTTAGCAGGAACTTTTTCTAATACAATAGCAAAACAGCCTATTTTTTGAAGCATCAATGCATCTTCTTTTAACTTTGCAGCCTCTTGTTCCTCCTTAGCGCGTACTGTATAGGTTCCAAATTTATAAATAGATTGTGGAGTCAAACCTAAGTGACCCATCACAGGAATTCCAGCATGTAAAATACGTTTTACACTTTCTTTAATTTCTTTACCCCCTTCTACTTTTATTGCATGCCCTCCACTTTCTTTCATAATACGTATTGCAGAACGTAATGCCTCTTTAGGATCACTTTGATAACTTCCAAAAGGAAGGTCTACAACAACAAGAGCTCTATCTATAGCGCGTATTACAGAAGATGCGTGATAAATCATCTGATCTAATGTAATAGGTAAAGTAGTTTCATGACCTGCCATAACATTAGAAGCACTATCTCCTACAAGAATGACATCAATTCCAGCTCCATCTACGATTTTTGCCATAGTATAATCATAAGCAGTAAGCATAGATATTTTCTCGCCCCGACTTTTCATCTCTGTAAGAGATTTAACTGTAATACGTTTATATTCTTTTTTTACGACAGACATGAAGTTATGTTTTATCCTGCAAAAGTAGTAAATTACATATCTATATTAATCATGATTCTTATGAAGGGTAGATATATTATTGGAGGACTTGTTTTTGGATTGGTTTTTTTTGCTTTCGCAAAAATGACTATAGCACAAACTTCCTCACAACCACAAGAAGAAATAGAAGTACGTAAACTTGTCGAAACTTTTTTTGAAGGTTTTCATAAACAAGATTCTACCATAATTAAAAGTGTAGTACATAAAAAGATACTCATGCAATCTATAGGAAAGAATCGTTCAGGAGAAGTAGTATTAAGTAAACAAGATTTTAGCGGCTTTCTAACTTCTATATGTTCTATACCAGGAGAAACACAATTTGAAGAACGTATAGAAAGCTATAAAGTACGTATGGATGGTAAGATGGCTAATGTGTGGACTCCTTATTCATTTTATATAAATGGAGATCTTAGCCATTGCGGGACCAATAGTTTTCAACTTTTTAAGCGAGATGGGGTATGGAAGATTTTCTATATTGTAGATACTCGAGATCGAGAAAGTTGCGGAACAAAAAGAGGATAAACTTCTACTTATATAATAATTATTACTTTTTTACTCTTCTAAAATATAAATCTAACGTCGTTGCTTTAATTTATGTAAGGTAGCTTACATTATACAATTTTTTTTCATATGTCTTTTTGTTAAAATAGCGTTAAAAAATATTATTTTAATTGTCAATACTTCATCAATAAAGAATCTTTATAGTTGTATAAAATTAATTTATATATCTGATTTTTAATAAATTAACATTTTTTTGTTTTAGTCTAAAATCATAAACGTGTTTTTTTTTCTTCAAATGCATGTAAGTAAGAAAACATTATAAATACTAAATAAATAACGAAAAAACGTGGCTTGTTTTTTCATTTGCATTGCAATCGATCTGGCCAAATTTGATTGTAATCATCAACCCGAAAATCAAAAATTTAATAATTACGAACATGAAAAAGATTAATTTAATGATTGCTGCATTCTTAGTAATGTCAATCACTTTTGTATCGTGTAATTCTGACGACGATACCACACCAAATCCAGACGGAGAAGAACAAGGAGACGACAATGATGATAGTGATGATGATGGCGATGATGTTAGCTTTGTAGGAGCCGTATACGCTATGACTAATGGAGATGGTCAAGTAGCAGGAACAAACATACAAGGTCCAAATACTATTATTGCTTATGGAAGAGCAAATGATGGATCACTTACACCAATAGGACCATTTGCAACAGGAGGTAATGGAGGAGATTATGATGGAGGAGAAGGACTTGATCCATTAATTTCTGCATATGCACTCACAAAAACTGATGATAATGAAAATTTACTTGCTGTAAATGCAGGAAGTAATACCATTACATCTTTTAATATTGCAGATGATTTTTCATTAGAAATTGCAGGAGAATCATTAGATACAGGTGCTATAGGACCTAATAGTATTGCAACAACAGATGATATAACTGTAACAGGAACAAAAGGACTCGTATATGTTTCAAATATTACACGTCCAGAATTTCTTGCAGGAGGAGAGCCTATGCATCAAGGTACAGTGACTGGATATTGGTTATTAGAGAGTGGTGCTTTACAAGCAATCCCTGGATCTACAAGAAATCTTCCTATACGTCCATCTGCCGTGCAGTTTTCACCGGATGGACAATGGTTAGTAGTAGCTTCAATTAATTCTGGAGCTTCAGCTTTAGGATCAGGAAGTGAAGATGAATTAACTGTATTTAGCGTAGGGGCTGATGGAGCATTAAGCGCTTCTTCAGTGGCTACAGCAACTTCTACATTAAGAGATAATGCAGAAGGAAGAAACTTACCATCGGCTATTGGATTCCAAATAGTTGGAAATAATTATGTGGTAGTAACAGAGGCTAGAGAATTTCAACCTGACGGAACACCGCCGGCTTTTCCAGCATTACAAGATGGATCTGTATCAACTTGGCAAATACAAGGAGATGGGAGTTTGAATCCTATCAGCCTTGATGTAGCATCAGGAGAGAATAATACAGGAAGAACTGCTTGTTGGTTAGACTTCACTGCAGATGGAAATACATTCTTTGTGTCTAATGCAATTGAAGCAGGGCTTGCAGCTTATAGCTTTGATAATGGAGTGGTAACACTATTAAATCAAACAGCTGCTCAAGGTACAGGTACTGGAGGAGCAGATAATGGCCCTGACGCATTTGCAAGTACAGAAGGATGGATTGATATGTGGATTTCTGATGACGGACAATTCTTGTATCAACTATACGGCTTAGATGGAACAATAGGAATCTATAGAATTAATGGACAATCATTAGAACTTATATCAGAAGAATCAAACAATTTGCCTGATACAAATACACAAGGTATTGTAGCAATATAATATTTTGAAGTTTGTTTGATTTTGATAGAAAGCTAAGGAATGTATTTTCCTTAGCTTTTGTCTTTTATATATACTGATAAACTAGTGTTAGCAAGATTTTTATTTTACAACATGTATGTAATAATACGCATTTAACAATCTGCCATTCCAACATTAACAGCAAGACCTCCTTCACTAGTTTCTTTATATTTTGTATTCATATCTTGAGCTGTTTGCCACATAG
>CAYYSK010000292.1:0-3840 GCA_964474345.1 uncultured Flavobacteriaceae bacterium | reverse complement strand
AACAAAATGGATCTAGTAGCCTATTCTGAGGAAGTTTACAATGATATCCGTTTACAATTTGAAGTATTTGCCTCAAAACTGTATGTTAAAGACATTCGTTTTATTCCTATCAGCGCCCTTCATGGAGATAATGTTGTTCTCCCATCTAAACACATGCCATGGTTTTTAGATGCTCCGCTTTTACATACGCTTGAGCATATGCATATAAGCAGTGACTTGAATAAGATAGATGCCCGATTTCCAGTACAAACTGTGATACGTCCACAAAATCAAAATTTCCCAGATTATAGAGGGTATGCAGGCCGTATCGCTAGTGGTATATTTAGACCTCTTGATAAAGTAACAATACTTCCATCTGGTTTTACATCTACCATTAAAACCATAGATACCAGCAAAGGTCCTTTACAAGAAGCTTATGCTCCTATGTCTATAGCTATTACACTAGAAGATGATATTGATATTAGTCGTGGCGATATGATTGTAAAGACAAATAACACCCCTACGCCTACTCAAGAGTTTGATGCTATGATTTGCTGGCTACATACGCATACTGCAAGACCTAGAACAAAATATACGATTCTCCATACATCAAATGAACAAAAAGCAATGATTAAAGAAATCGTATACAAGATTGACATTGACACCTACAAAAGAGAAGAAGAAAATAAAGAATTGCTGATGAATGACATAGCCCGTGTTAAAGTAAGAACAACGCGACCTTTAATGATTGATGAATATAGAGGTAACCGTATTACAGGAAGTTTTGTCTTAGTAGATGATAGTTCTAATGAAACTGTTGCTGCTGGTATGATATTATAATTGAGTGCATTTTTGCGAAAGCTTAAAAATAACCTTGTTTTTTTCTATCCTCCATAGCGGACTCGCTACGTTTATCATCTGAACGATTGCCTCTTTCTGTTTGTTTCATCATAGCTACTTCTGCTACAATCTTATCAAGCGTATCTGCATCACTTTCCAATCCTCCGGTAATTGTAATATCTCCCAATGTCCTAAAACGTACTTTTTTAGAATGTATCTTTTCATCTTCTCTTCCAATCAAATATTCAGAAACAGGAATCCAAGAATTACTTCTCCACACAACATCTCGTTGGTGTGCAAAATAAAGAGAAGGGACTTTAATGTTTTCTCTTAGAATATAATTCCAAACATCCATTTCTGTCCAATTACTTATAGGGAAAGCTCTAAAGTGTTCTCCTTCAAAATGCCTTCCGTTTAATATATTCCATAATTCTGGTCGTTGATTTTTAGGGTCCCAAGATCCAAAATCATCTCGATGCGAGAAGAATCGTTCCTTTGCTCTTGCTTTTTCTTCATCACGTCTTCCACCTCCTATAGCACAATCAATATGGTTTGCTTCTATAGTATCTAATAATGTTGTCGTTTGTAAAGCATTTCTTGTAGCATTTTTACCTTTTTCCTCCACTACTCTACCTGTATCAATAGATTTCTGCACAGAACCTACTATTAATTGTACTCCAAGCTCTTTTACCAATTGATCTCTAAACTGAATAGTTTCAGGAAAATTATGACCTGTATCTACATGAACTAATGGGAAAGGTATTTTTGAAGGATAAAATGCTTTTCTTGCGAGATGAGTCACTAAGATAGAATCTTTCCCTCCTGAAAAAAGAATCACTGGATTCTCAAACTGAGCAGCTACTTCTCTTAAAATAAAAATCGCTTCAGATTCTAATTCATCTAAATAATTTAAATAATATTTACCCATTACTAGTCAGTTTAGCTTCTATATACTTTAATACAACTAAAGATGCTTCTTCTATTGAGTATTTTGTAGCATCAATCTCTATTGCAGGATTTCTAGGTACTTCATAAGGAGCATCAATTCCTGTGAAATTTTTTATTTGTCCAGCTCTTGCTTTTTTATACAATCCTTTTACATCTTGTTTTTCACAAATTTCAAGAGAAGTACTCACATATACTTCTATATATTTATCTTCTCCTACAATCTCTTTAACACACGTTCTATCTCCTTCATATGGAGAAATAAATGCTCCCAATACAACCAAGCCTGCATGATTAATCATAAGACTTGCTACTTCTGCAATACGTCTATTATTTTCTCTTCGGTCATCTGGTGAAAATGTCAAATCACTATTTAATCCTTTTCTTACACTATCCCCATCTAATATACAGGTATGTACTTTCTTCTCTAACAAAGATTGATTTAATGCATTTGCTATTGTAGATTTTCCAGAACCAGACAAGCCTGTAAACCACACTAAGAAAGCATTATGATTTTTTATAGCCTTGAGTTGTTCAAGATTAACACTAAAATTATGTGGAATAATATTTTCCTGCATGCTTATTTTAAAAATTTCTTAAATATACGATTACGTATATAATACTCCTATCATAAATAAATACGACTTAGTATTAATTAATTACTTACTAAAAAGTGAGGGTTTAATAAGTTTTCTTTATTATATCTAAGTGGTTTTTGTGTTTCTTGATCAATTACCTGTACTCCTACAGCTTTACAAATTGCATGTCCTGCTGCTGTATCCCACTCCATTGTAGGTGCAAATCGAGGATATATATGAGCACCACCTTCTGCAATGACACAAAATTTTAAAGAACTTCCTTTAGAAATAATACTGACCTCTTTTTTGATCTTAGAAATAAATACTTTGGTATCTTCATTAAGATGTGAACGACTCCCAACTATTTTTACTGGCTCACTTTGAGGAACAGGACTTATATTTTCTGATTTTTCAATAATACTTTCTACCTTCATCGTTGTATCTTCAACCACATATTTACAAGAAGTTTTCCCATCATAAGACGTAAAATACAAGGTTTTGGTTACGGGTACATATATAACCCCTAAAAGAGGAATTCCATTTTCTATCAAAGCTATATTTACTGTAAATTCTCCGTTACGTTTTATAAATTCTTTTGTCCCGTCTAATGGGTCTACAATCCAACAACGTTTCCAGTCTTTACGTTCTAAATACGCCGTCTGTTTATTTTCTTCACTTATTATTGGAATGTTAGTAATCTCTAAATACTTGTTAATAATAGCATTTGCTTTCTCATCTGCTATGGTTAAAGGAGATTCATCTTCTTTAATGATCACATCAAAATCTGTAGCATACACATCCATAATAGCCCTTCCCCCATCGATTGCTGCGCATATTGCTGTTTTTAAATAAGAGTTCATCATAAGGGTAAGGTTGTTATTTAGGTATACGCTTTCGCGAAAGCGGAATCAGCACATTAGATTAATCACTATTTTTTCCTATCAATTACATAATTTACCATGAGTTCTAAAGAATCTCTGTATTGAGTTTTTGGATATGTATGTAATATGTGCAAAGCTTCTTGTTGCCTTTTTTTCATTTGAGATGTTGCGTATTCAAGCCCTCCATGATCTTTCACAAAAATGATTACCTCTTTTACTCTTTTCTTATTAGTATTATGGTTTTTAATACTATTAATAAGCCAGTTTTTTTCTTTAATCTTCACATTATTTAACACATGAATAAGAGGTAGTGTCATTTTTTGTTCTTTGATATCAATTCCAGTAGGTTTTCCTATTTTTTCATCACCATAATCAAAAAGATCATCTTTTATTTGAAAAGCAATTCCTATAAGCTCTCCAAAATGTCTCATTTTTTCTATCTCTTCCTTATTGGCATGTACAGCACAAGCACCAAGTGCACAACAAGCAGCTATAAGTGTTGCCGTTTTCTGTCTGATAATTTCATAATAGATATCTTCTGTAATATCTAGTTTTCTTGCTTTTTCTAATTGTAATAATTCTCCTTCACTAATTTCTCTAACAGCAACAGATATAAT
>CAYYSK010000291.1:0-3840 GCA_964474345.1 uncultured Flavobacteriaceae bacterium | reverse complement strand
GGAGTCATTAATGCAAAAAATAGTATGAATAGTATAGATTGCCACTTTTTTATTTTAGTTAAAAGAAGAAAAGAAGAAACGATAATGGCGATAGACAATTTGTGTATAACAATTCCATAAAGTATATGTTGGTTTTCTGTTAAAGGAAAGCCTTCTATAAGGGAATGAATACATAAACTAATAAAGAGTAGCCAAGGAAAACTTGCCGTGTCTTTTTGATGTGTATGTCCATGTTCGGCACCTTTAGATCCAAACTCTAATAAAATCTGAATAAGCAAACCTGCAACAATATAGGTTCCAATTTCTCTATCTTGATTTATATAAATTTCTGGTAGAAATTCAAAAATAGTTGTCGATAATAAGAAGGCGCCACTAAAAGCTAATAATAGATTGACTTTATTATTGATAGTTGGTTTAAATATAATTGCGATTAAAAATCCAATTAAAACAGCAAAAATTGGTAGCAGTATTGCAGTCAAAGGTTATTTGTTTTGTAAGGTTGTGTGGGTAAAATTAATGTATTTTTGCGGTATATGAATGAACGCAATCAAAACTTTAAGATGGTAGCCAAAACATTTTTTGGTTTCGAGAAAATCTTAGCAAATGAATTACGTAATCTAGGTGCTGGGAAAGTAGAAATAGGTGTACGAAATGTTTCTTTTGAAGGAGATATAGGTTTTATGTATAAAGCTAATTTATGTTGCCGTACTGCTATTAAGATTCTTAAACCTATAGCTGAGTTTCGTGCTATGAATGAAGATGAACTGTATCGTCGAGTTCAAAAAATGAATTTAAGAGCTTTTATGAGTGTCAAAACTACGTTTGCTATTAATGCTACCGTAAGTGGGGATATTTTTACACATTCTCAATATGTTGCTTTTAAAGTGAAAGATGCTATTGTAGATAAATTTAGAAGAGAAGAAAAAATACGCCCAAATGTAGATACCAAACATCCAGATGTACGCCTTAATGTACACATACAAGGATATTGGTGTACAATTTCTTTAGATAGTAGTGGCGCTTCTTTACATCATCGTGGTTATAGAACACAAACTAATATTGCACCTATTAATGAAGCACTTGCGGCTGGCCTTATTCTTATGAGCGGATGGGAAGGACAAAGTGATTTGCTAGATCCAATGTGCGGTAGTGGGACGATGCTTATAGAAGCAGCTATGATCGCTGCAAATGTACCCGCAAACTTGAATAGAAAAGAATTTGCTTTTGAAAAATGGGGTGATTGGGACCCAGATTTATATGACCTTATAGAAGCATCAGCTTTAAAAAAAGTACGAGATTTTAAATATAAGATTACAGGATACGATAAAGCTCCATCAGTAATAAGTAAAGCTAGAAATAATATTAAAAATGCACAGTTAGAAGATTTTATAACTATTAAGGAACAGAATTTTTTTGAATCAAAAAAACAAGGGAATGATTTTTTGCAATTAATATTTAACCCTCCATATGGAGAACGTTTACCTGTGGCAATTGATGAATTTTATAAAGAAATAGGAGATACTCTTAAATCTAGTTACCCTGGTTCTCATGCTTGGTTTATCACATCAAATATGGAAGCATTAAAACATGTAGGATTACGTCCAAGTAGAAAAATAAAATTATATAATGGTAGTTTGGAAAGTAGATTGGTGAAGTATGAAATGTACGAAGGCAGTCGTAAAGCAAAATATCAACACTCTAACTAGCTATAGGAATTTATATCCATGAAAAAACTAAAAGTTAAAAAACGTCAGTTTAAAATAAAGTTGCGTAAGAAGATATTAGGAAATCATGCAAAAGGAGTAATTTATGATACAGAAAATGGCATGATACTAGCTCCTATAGATGATTATACAATAGGTAGATATTTAGGTTTTAAAGGAGGGTGGAATGTTTCAGAAATTAAGGAGTTATTAGGATATATTACTGAAAATGATACAGTATATATACTAGGTACACATATAGGTACTCTGTTAATTCCTATAGGTAAAAAATGTAAAACAATCATCGGTTATGAAGCAAACCCAGATACGTATGGATATGTATCTAAAAATATTCTTATTAATGATCTTGATAATGCATCGGTTTTTAATTATGCAGTAGGTGATGCTGAGAAGAAAATATCATTTTATAAAAATACACTTAACAGTGGTGGCAGTAAGATCAAACCAATAAAGGATAGTTATCTATATTCACATGATAATCCAGATACGATTGAAGTAGATATGATTCGTCTAGATACTCATTGTAAACAAGAAAATTTACCTAAACCAGATCATATTATTATAGACATAGAAGGAGCTGAGTATTTTGCATTGCAAGGGATGCAAGATATCCTTAGTGAGGTAAAGATGTTATATATTGAGTATGTGCCACACCACCTTAAAAATGTATCTGGAGTTTCTAATAGGGATCTTACAGACCTCATTATACCACATTTTGATAAAGTTCGATTTGTAGGCCAAAAAAAAGAAATGGATATCAGTATCTCTTCAGATGATTTTTTAACGTATTTAGATAGTTTGTATACAAATGAAAAGGCAGATGATTTATTGTTTACAAAAAGTAAGTAGTGTTATTGAATTGCTTTTATATACGCTTTCGCGAAAGCGAACTAATAAAAACCATTTGCTAAGGCTTTTTACTTTTTAAATAAAGGAATAAGATAGGAAAGGGTATATCCATAACCTACACCAAAATCACTAGTATCTGTAGTTTGTCCAAATCCAGGGATATAAATATTTTCAAAACCGTCAGGACTTGTTTCTGTAATTCTATTTTTAAGTTGCACGTTAAGTCCTAGATATAAGTTATTAAATAACTCTGTCTGTATACCAAGTTGAAATTCTAACCATACAGCATTAAGTCCATCAAATTCTATAGCTTCTGTACGCGTATCTTCTTCAAAAAATGTATTTGAGGTAGAAATGGTAAAAGAATTTAAATCTTGAGTAAAGGTTGAAAATCCAGCGCGTACCCCTGCATAAATAAGGTTATTCATACCAAGCCAGTTATTATAGGCATTATAATTAAATCCAGCTTTAATATAAGAGCCATTAGAGGTAACATCAATATTTGGAAACTCTTCTACAGTACGTGTTTCGTTTCCAAATTCGGCAGCAACATAGTAACGATTACTAACTCTAAAATCCCCTACAATCTCTAGGCCATTATAATTGTCGTCTAGAAAACTACGTATTGGTTTTGAAAGATCTATGCCTACTCGTAATCCATAGTACTGCGTTTTTTGCTGTGTTGTATCTTTTATAGATACTTTTTCACCTATACCTTCTTCTTCTTCTTCTTGAGCATTAACAGAAACACTCATAAGAATAATAAGTAGGCTAATGAAAAATACTAATGTGTGCCGAAGTTTCATCTTCAATAGTTGAATTTATTATAATTATATCTTGTATCCAGAAACCATCTGCTCCTGGTGCACGATTTGGATCTAATGCATCATAGGTTACTCTAAAACCACAGGCCTTACTTATATATTCTTCTTGTCTTATGTAACTAAAACTAAGCTCGTCTATATTTTCAGGATTATCTATGTTTTCACTGCCTGTGTTTAAAATAAATAAGAAATCTGTTTGATCAACATTGGTTCTAAGAGGTATTGAGATTGTGGTTTCATTAAAACCAAGACCTATAGTTTCTCCATTTTCTACTACGAGAAGATTTGTTGGTGCTTTTGGTTCTGTAGTATTTTCAATATCAAAAAAATCAATAACAAGTAAAGGTGTTACAGGAGTTGTCTCTGCACATATATCATCTCGTTCACAGGAGGAGAGGAATAAAGCAACACCAGTTATTAAAAATGCTATTTTAAATTTCATT
>CAYYSK010000290.1:0-3860 GCA_964474345.1 uncultured Flavobacteriaceae bacterium | reverse complement strand
CTTTGGCACTAAGTGCACTCTTTAAAAATCCTGTCACAAGGTCTCCTTCAGTTTTTATTTCACCAAACATTGGGTTACTCTTAAGATAATTTTCTAATTTTTTGATGTCATCACATTTCAGCTCAAAAAACCCATGACTTGCATTCATTTGATCTACACGTCCTGAGTATAACTTTACTCCTTTACGTAAGATAACTACATGACTACATACTTTTTCTACTTCATCTAGTAAGTGAGATGCTAATAATATAGTAGTTCCTGATGCAGCAATCTTTTTAATAATCTCACGTATCTGATGGATTCCTTGAGGGTCAAGTCCATTGGTAGGTTCATCTAAAATTAAGATATGTGGATCATTTAATAATGCAGAAGCAATCGCAAGACGTTGTTTCATTCCTAATGAATAGGTTTTAAACTTGCTTTTTTTACGTTCTAGCAGTCCTACGATTTCTAGTTTCTCATCTATCTTATCTGTAGATACGCCTTTAATTTTACATACCAAGGCCAAATTTTGAGCCGCAGTCATGTATGGATAAAAGTTAGGTCGTTCTATAATAGCCCCTACTTTTTTAAGAGCATTGTGTGTAGAGTCAGATCCATCAAACCAATGATAGTCACCTCGGGTAGCATTTACAACATTAAGCACCATCCCAAGTGTTGTTGATTTACCACTACCATTAGGCCCTAATATACCATATACATTGCCCTTTTCTATTGTAAATGAAAGATCATTTACTGCGCGTACCGAGCCATAATGCTTGGTAAGCTTGTTAAGTGTGAGTATTGTTTCC
Source organism: uncultured Flavobacteriaceae bacterium (assembly GCA_964474345.1). Lineage (GTDB taxonomy): Bacteria > Bacteroidota > Bacteroidia > Flavobacteriales > Flavobacteriaceae > Dokdonia. Next base: position 3,069 of record CAYYSK010000290.1, on the reverse strand, counting down.
AAAGAGATATTGTTTTTTGATTGTGTTGTTATGTATGTATTGATTTATTATTGTATTTGAACTTTTACATAGTAGCTGTAATTGTATGCTTTTTAATAATTTGAGTAAGTCTATCTACATCTTGAGTTTTCACTGTACTTACATCTAATTCAATATTTTTTCTACTCCCTTTTCTACAGATAGTGAGTATATCGTTATGAATGTTTATTGATGTGACATCTTTAAAACGAAATGATGAACTTAGAAACGATTTTATACGAATGTTCATCCCTAATTTATTCCATCCTACATAGTATCTCCCATATAATGATTTTAAGAAAAAAACAAACAAAAAGAAAGAACCTGCTTTAAAGATCCTATTATTCCAAGCGCTATAATCTCTTAAAAAGAGATCAAAAGACCCTACAAGAAAACAAGTCATTCCTAAGATGAATAGAATCCCATTTCTCCAACCACTTAAATTATTAAAATAGATTCTTTTCATCATTTCTCTTTTTTATATTATTACTATCTATAAAACAACAAGACGGATTATCTTAACATTTGTTACAAAAAAAGTCCCGCAGGGCGGGACTCAATATTGTGAAAGCTTGTTATTGTTGCTCTTTATTAAAATAGACTAGATAGTAATACATCTGTTTTTCTTCATCCCACCCCTTCTCTACAAACTTCTCTGCACTCTCTGGATTTATAAAATCTAGCTTAATTTGGATATTTGTATCTAACTGAATTAAGTTCTTAATCTTTTTACGTTGTGAACTAACTGCCTTATTACTGATAGGGAACTCCGTAAGGTCTTCTATTTTATACTTAGGTGCCTGTTCTGTTTTGTAATGTTTAAATTCTGGAATCAAATCTGGATTGTCTAACACTTCATTTACAAAAGTACTTTCATTAAAAGCATCATTCTTTGCAAAGTGATTTACTGCACGATTCATAAATAATACCTCCTCTTTTTTATCTTCTGCAGGAAGTACTACATCTTTTGCAAAATCTTGACAAAACTTCAAATATTTCTTAGTATAAAAGTTGTCATCTTCAAAAACCTCAACACCTAAAAAATTCTCAAGCCAATATTTAGTATCATAACGATTTGAATCTACAGATAATACCTTATACCCTTCTTCTGCCTTATGATTAATAATTAAACACCCTTTATCTAATTTATTAAGATTAATTCCTTGTTCTAATAACATTTCTAAATTAGAACCGCTTTCGCGAAATTGTAAAAAATCTTGCTTTAACTCGCTCTTAAAAATTCCAATAGCATCCGTCTTAATATTATCTATCATCACATTCTCTAAATGTGCAATATATAATTCTCCAGCTTTGATATGAGGGTGCTCACTTTGTTCATATAAATGTTTTGCAATTTCTTCTGAAAGTAAGTGTGTCGCCGATGGGTTTTCAAAAATCTTTTGAGTAATTCCAAATAATGTATGAAACTCCAAATCTGCTTCGTGATCAAAACGATAATAATTTTCTTCTTTCTCTCTAAAAGGTTTAAAAAAGAATTCCTTAATTAATGGTGTGATTTCATCACTTAATGGATAAGGGTCATTAGACACAAAAAGCCCCTCTACTTTACTTTTATTACCCACTCTATGGATAGAAAGAGATTCTATTTGTGCATTATATAAATTAATCATATAATTAGTTTGTTATTGTCGTTAGTATATACTCTTTTTGAAGATTTAATTCCAGTTATTTTGGTCGAAGTTCAAATTATCTATATCATCTATATCTAAATCATCATCAAACTCTGGTCCCATTTCTGCTTCATCTGTTTCAAAAGCAATTTCAGGCGCTTCTTCAGGAATCTGTCCATGTACAAACATTAGGTTAGGATATGTAACTCCTTCTTCGCGTTCTGCAATCTCTCCTAATTCAACCATAAATCTCCACATGCTTAGAAAATCATATACGTATAACATACGTGTTTCTGCTTCACTTATAACATCTTCTACCAAGGTCTCACTCATCAAGCGGACATCTGTTGTACCATCACTCATATCAAAAAGTGATACTTCTTGTCCTTGATTCCACTGGTCATCACTTTTGTAAAAAGAAGCCATTTCACCACCATCAAATCCAAAAGACTGATTGATTGCATTATGTAAATCTTCAAGGCTTGCTTCTTGATCGATCTCTAAATCTCTAAATACATCTTCTTCTGTATCTAGAATGACTCTAAAACGATATATCATATTCTACAAATTTTTGGTCTGTAAAGATACTAATACCTTTAAGAGTATAGATGATGTGTATGAAAGAAGTTATTAAGAGATTAAGAGTTTCTAACCATAAAATCAATACTATTAAAATCACTTAATAGTATTGATTTGCAATTTATTAAGTGATTTTTAGTACATTGTAATTATCATATTAGTATTATCTCATCTATAAAATGAATCTGCCAGGTCTCTTAGTTGAATATTTAATTAACGGATGTATTGCTATATTATGGTTGGTACATTTCATTCCTCAACATATTATTGATAGCTTACATAATTCAGAAAAAATCATATTAATTCCAATAGCATATGTTATAGGCATGTTTATAGATTATATAGCTTGGCTAATTACTAGGCCTTCTAAAAAATTGATTAGAAACAGTGCTTTAAAAGCAATTAAAAAAAGTAATAACTCATTTGATATAAATCAATACAAACATTTTTGGGAAGAAAAAGTAGAAATTGAAAAAAAACATCCTGATTTGAATAAGGAGATAAAAAGTAGAAGTAGTCGAGATCGCATTGCTAGAGGCACTATTATAAATTTAATTGCTTTATCTATTTGTTATTGGACTATGTTATCTTGGGTCTGGATTGCTCTAATAATTCTCTCATTCTTTATGTGGATACGATTTGAACATTATAATAGGTGTTTTGAAATTAGAGCTGCTATATCAATACGCAATGATAAAAATTATGTTGATAATTAATAGAGTGTATACCTAAACACACACTTCTCTTCAATAAATTATAGTATCGCATTACAAATGCCTTATAAGTATATTGTAATATGAGTAAACTACCTCGGGGCAAGTCCACGAGGCATTTATACGAA
>CAYYSK010000289.1:0-3862 GCA_964474345.1 uncultured Flavobacteriaceae bacterium | reverse complement strand
GGCAATAAATATATACCGGTTTTGCCTTATCTAGCTTTTGTATTTCTTTTTTGAAATTTTCTTTATTAGCAATGTTAATATTGACTGCATCGTCTATGTGCCCTTGACTGTATTCTCTTTCGGATCGTACATCTACAAGTTGAACATCTTTACCTATAACTTCGGTTTTTAAGGCTTGAATATTTATAATCTGAACACTACCTGTTTCTTCCTGACCTTTACAAGATATACAAAGCATTAAGAGTGTTACAAAAAAAAGAGTTTTCATGATTTTCTTTCTTTTATAGTCGTAGGACATACATATGAAGTTACAGGGATTTGTACTTCTTTAATAGCTTTAAAACCTCCAGCAATATCTATGCTATTATGAATTCCCCTACTCTTTAATATCGATATTGCAATCATACTTCGATATCCTCCTGCACAATGTACATAAAAATTAGTGTCACTAGGATATGTGTCGAGATATTCATTTAAAAAACTCAAAGGCGTATGATGTGCATTTTCAATATGCTCTGATGTATATTCTCCTTCTTTGCGTACGTCATAAATTGCAACTTCTTTAGAGCTAAGAATCGATTTGAATTGTGAAGCAGATATAGATGTGATAGTATCATATTCTTTGGTTGCTTTTTTCCAAGCATTAAATCCTCCCTTTAAATACCCTATAGTATGATCAAATCCAACACGTGATAATCTTGTAATTGTTTCTTCTTCACGCCCTTCAGGAGTGACTAGTATTATAGGTTGTGTTACATCTCCTATTAATGCACCTACCCAAGGAGCAAACCCTCCATCCAGGCCTATAAAAATTGAACGAGGAATATGTCCTTCAGCAAATTCCTTTTGATGACGCACATCTAGAACAATAGCACCTGTCTCATTAGCTGCGATTTCAAATTCTTTAGGGGTTAATGCGTGAGAGCCTCTTTGGATAACCGTTTCAATATCTTCATATCCCTCTTTATTCATTTTTACATTAAGCGGAAAATATTGCGGCGGCGGAGTTAATCCTTCTGTTACTTCTTTTACAAATTCAGCTTTAGTCATATCTGCTCTTAATGCATAATTATTTTGTTTTTGACCTCCAATAGTCCCTATAGTTTCTTTACTCAAATTTTTGCCACAAGCAGAGCCTGCACCATGAGCTGGATATACAATCACATCATCTGCAAGAGGCATTATTTTAGTGCGTAAACTATCATAAAGCGTTTCTGCGAGTTGCTCTTGTGTGATTTCTGCTGCTTTTTGAGCAAGATCTGGGCGTCCAACATCTCCTAAAAATAGAGTGTCCCCACTAAAAATAGCATGATCTTTTCCAGTAGCATCTTTTAAAAGATAGGTAGTGCTCTCCATCGTATGACCAGGAGTATGAAGCGCAATTAATGTGATGTTTCCAATAGTAAACTCTTGTCCATCTGTAGCTATAATCGCATCAAAATCTGGATTGGCATTAGGTCCATAAACAATAGGAGCATTTGTTTGATTGGAGAGTGTGACATGACCACTTACAAAATCTGCATGAAAGTGGGTTTCAAAAATATATTTGATAATGGCTTTTGCCTTACTTGCTTTTTCTATATAGGGTTTTATCTCACGTAATGGATCTATAATTGCTACTTCTCCTTGACTCTCTATATAATAAGCACCTTGTGCTAAACAACCAGTGTAGATTTGTTCAATTTTCATAATATATGTATTTGTAAATATGCTTTCGAGAAAGCTAAATTAGAAACTTTCTTAAAGGTGTGCAGTAACATAAGTTACATTGTAAACTCTTTGATAATAATGTAAACACTCATAATAAGAACAAACCAACCAAATCCTTTTTTTAGTTTTTTCCCATCTATGAAATTTGTAAGCCACATACCAATAAAAATACCAATAATAGAGAGACCAGTAAAGCTTAGAAGGAATGACCAATCTATTGCGAGATTTTCCACATCACCTATAAAACCAATTAATGATTTTATAGCAATGATTAATAATGAAGTGGCAACTGCTTTTTTCATAGGTAGTTTTGCCAGTATGACCAATGCGGGAATGATTAAAAACCCTCCTCCTGCACCTACAATACCTGTTAAAAAACCTACAACAATTCCTTCTGTAATAATCATAGGATAATTATAAATAATTGTAGTCTCTTCCTCTTCTTCTTTCCTTTTGGAACGAATCATAGAAAAAGAAGCCAATAACATAATGATGGCAAAAAAGATCATAATCCCTATATTTTTAGTGATTATAAAATCTCCAAGTGTTACTATTTCTTCAGGAATATTGGGGACTACAAATTTTCTGGTAGAGTAAACTGCAAGAAAGGCTGGAATTGCAAAGACAATAGCTGTTCTAAAATCAACCAAACCTTTTCGGATATTGTGAATTGCTCCTACAAGAGCAGATACACCCACCACAAAAAGTGAATATGCAGTAGCAGTAACCGGATTGAGGTATAGAAGATACACTAAAATAGGAACTGTGAGTATAGAACCTCCACCTCCTATAAGACCTAAAATAATACCAATGAATAAGGCACCAATATAACCTAGTATTTGAGTGCTATCCATTGGTGATTAATTGAAGTACTCTATAAAAAACATGAATAATTTTCATAATTATAATTTGTAATACTTTATAAGTTATAGTGATTTTATATGAATACTATTTCTGTGTAGCTCGATTTTACCTTGATTCTCTAGATTTTTTAAAAGACGAGATATAACTACTCTAGAAGTATGTAGTTCATAGGCGATTTCTTGATGAGTACTGTTAATAATGGAACTATTATTTACTTTTGATTTGTCTTTAAGATACTTTAATAGGCGCTCGTCCATTTTTAAGAAAGCGATACTATCTATAGTTTCTAACATTTCCATAAGACGAGTATGATAACTGTCAAAAACATAATTTCGCCAACTTTTATAAGTAGCTGTCCATGTTTCCATTTTTTCTATAGGAACCATGATAAGTTTAGTATCTGTTTCTGCAATAGCACGTATTTGGCTTTTTGTTTCTCCAAGGCAACAACTTAACGTCATAGCACAAGTATCCCCTTTTTCTAAGAAATATAACAATAACTCATCTCCATCAGTATCATCTCTTAATATCTTTATGGCTCCACTTATAAGTAAAGGCATAGATTTTACATACTGACCAATCTCTATCATTTTAAAACCTTCAGGGACTTCTTTAAAAGTACCTACTCTACAAATTTCTTCAAGAAGAATCTCTTCAAAAAGATGACCGTAGCTATTTTTTAGTTCTTGAATCATCTTGTGAATTTACAATGTTTATAGATTGATTACATTTTTTATAGGTAAAAAAGAAATTTACCCAAATGATTTTTGATAATGTATAAAGCAGAGAGAATAATAGAAATAAGCTTCCCAAAAATGTAAATAATAAAAAACTAGAAGAATAGTTTTCTTTGAATAAATGAGTAAGTATCCATACGGAGATAAATAAAGCAACACCTAATCCATAAGAAATATAATAAGAATCTTGATAAAAACCAGTTTCTAATTCATATTTGACACCACAGCAATTGCAGTTTTTATGAAGCTTACTCATGGTAGATATACGGTAAGGATATCCTTTGAAAAAACTGCCTTCTTGACATTGAGAACATTTCATTCTAAGAATACTATAGATTTTATACTCTTTTCCTAGCATATCAAAGTTGTTTTAAACAAAAATAGTAAGACTATTTTTTTCATACAGTAACAATAGTTACATAAGATATATGATTCTAATAATGAAATTAAACCCGAATTATGCATTAAAACTTCGTAATGAAGTGCAAAACGACACTAAACACTAGTGTTTTCTTGCTTTTAGCATAGCATCGCTATGGTTAAAGTAAAAA
>CAYYSK010000288.1:0-3888 GCA_964474345.1 uncultured Flavobacteriaceae bacterium | reverse complement strand
TCTTGATGCGTGCAAGGTAATAACGTATGCCTTTTCAATTTATTATTCAAACCTGAAATAAATGGTATTTCTATCCACCATCTTTCTGTTTTTTCACTCTTGTAAAATGTAAGTACCTCATCATCAACAGGTACTTGATATGTAATAAAATTACCCTTTTCTACATCTAAATCTTCATTTGTACGATAATTTACGCCTTCTACGAAGTACCAAAGCATTTGAGCTACCAACATTGCAGCTGTTTCTTCTTGAGAATCGTTCTTATATTCAAAAATTCCAAAGGCACTTACTTTGTCACTAATTCCTGCATAACGACAAATAGCACAAATTTCTTTTCCTTCAAAGCCATTAGGTGTTTTACTATGTTTATAACTTAACTCACCACTTTTTATTGACCCCATATCTATAGATACAATATCTGCATCTCTCATCACAGGTTCTACACTTTTAATATTAGCTGTAACATTTCCTAATCGATACGCATCAAAATAAAGGCGTTCCATCAAATCAATCTCTTCTTGCGGATTAAAATAAGTTTGAAAACCTATATTACTATAATTGAATAAGTTATAAGGTTGATTTACAATAATTTTACCAACATAAGAATGATGTTGTAATGGTTTACTTGTATCTCCCAAATCAAAACGACTATCTACATTTACTAGATTAACCATTTGATCTAACTTATCATAAGATCTATAAATTGGGTATACTAAATCTTGACTTCCTCCTAAAAAAACAGGAACGATCCCTTTCTTAACTAAAATTTCTGTAATTGAACTTACTGCAAAATACGTATCTTCGACACTTTCACCTCTATCAATATCTCCAAGATCAGCAATAATCGTATGCCAATTTCCAGGAAATAATTCATAAAAGGCTCTCCTAATTTCAGTAAAAGATAGAGATTCTCCTAAGTGATTTTGATCTCTTCTATTTTCACGTAAACCTATAAAAGCGATCTTAGCTCCTTCTAAATCTGGAAACCCATGTTGCTCACTATGAACTCTAATCGTATTTCCTATGCATTGATGATGTAATAATTGAATATGTGCAATAGCTACATCGGCAACAGGCAATAAAAAATCAAAGATCATCATTTACTTCTTTTTTGCAGTTGCTTTTTTGCGAGTTGTTTTCTTTTTAGGTCCTTGTTTTTCAATAATATCTTGCACTTCTTCTAGTGTAAGTTTTGCTGCATCTACAGTTTTAGGTAATTCTATTTTAATTTTACCTTTAATAATGTTGGATCTACCCCAACGTGCCTTTTCAACGCGTATACCTTCTGCTTCAAAATTATGAATCACCTTGTCAATTTCTTTCTGTTTCTTATCTTCAATAAGTTGAATGATATCAGCATCAGAAAGATTATCAAAGTCATACTTCTTATTAACATTGATAAACATTCCATTCCATTTTATAAATGGGCCAAAACGTCCTGTACCCTTTTGAACAGGTAAATTCTCATATGTATATATAGGAGCATCTGCAGCTTGTTTTTCTTTGATGTATTTTACAGCTTCATCAAAATCTACATCCATAGGATCTCTACCTTTTGGCAAAGACACAAATATTTTTCCAAAACGCACATAAGGGCCAAAACGACCATTATTAACTTGTATTTCTTCTCCTTCGTATTCTCCAAGGTCTTTAGGTAATTTAAAAAGGTCCATAGCCTCTTCAAATGTAATACTGTTTAATTGCTGATCAGGCCCTAGACTTGCAAATTGTGGTTTTTCTTCATCTTCTACAGTTCCTATTTGCACCATTGGTCCAAATTTACCAAGTCGTACACTAACAGGTTTTCCAGATGTAGGATCTGTCCCTAGAATACGTTCCCCTACTTCTCTATCTGCATTTTTTTCAACATCTTTAACATGAGGATGAAAGTCTTTATAAAAGTCTTTCATCATCGTAGTCCATTCTTGTTTCCCCTCGGCTATATCATCAAAATCTTGTTCTACTTTTGCAGTAAAATTATAGTCAAGAATATTTTCAAAATGATTTACCAAAAAGTCATTTACAACCATTCCTACGTCAGTAGGAACTAATTTTCCTTTATCAGATCCAACAGTTTCTGTATGTTTTTTTTCTGACACTTCACTTTTGGTAAGTGTTAATACATTGTAAGAACGCTCTTTACCGTCAATAGTTCCTTTTTCTACATATTTACGATTTTGAATTGTTGTAATCGTAGGAGCATATGTAGAAGGTCTTCCGATACCAAGTTCTTCAAGTTTTTTTACTAGAGATGCTTCTGTATATCGATAAGGAGGTCTTGTAAAACGTTCTGTAGCTGTAATATAATTATTAGAAAGAGCTTCTCCTTCATTTAAAGCAGGGAGCAATCCTGTTTCTTCTGCATCTTCATCATCGTGACCTTCTAAATACACTTTTAAGAAACCTTCAAATTTAAGAACTTCTCCATTTGCTGTAAGATTATCAGTCCCACTAGAAGATGCAATTTGAACATTTGTACGTTCTAATTTTGCTTCACTCATTTGTGATGCTATTGCTCTCTTCCAAATAAGTTCATATAACCTTGCTTGATCTCTATCTATATTAACTGTATGGCGAGAGAAATCTGTTGGACGAATTGCTTCGTGAGCTTCTTGCGCTCCTTTTGATTTTCCTTTATAATTACGCTCTTTACTATAACTCTCTCCATATGCAGATATAATCTCTGCTTTTGCAGCATTTTTTGCATCAACAGATAAGTTAACACTATCGGTACGCATATATGTTATTAATCCTGCTTCATATAATCTTTGTGCAAGTGTCATTGTCTTACTCACCGAATAATAAAGCTTACGACTTGCTTCTTGTTGTAATGTAGATGTCGTAAACGGAGGTGCTGGAGATTTTAAAGCTGGCTTTGTTGTAAGTGATGCTACTTTAAATTGTGCCGTAGCGTTTTTTGCAAGAAACTCCTGTGCAAGAGTTTTTGTTGCTATATTCTTAGATAATTTTGCTTTAAATGCTTTTCCATTTGCATTAATAAACTCGGCATCTACTCTATATGAAGCCTCAGCAGAAAATTTTTGAATTTCTCTTTCTCGTTCTACAATCAAACGTACAGATACAGATTGTACACGGCCTGCAGAAAGCCCTCCTTTTACTTTACGCCATAATACAGGCGATAGTTCATATCCAACGAGACGATCTAACACACGTCTAGCTTGCTGTGCATTTACAAGATGATAATCTATCTTACGAGGGTTTTCTATAGCTTTTTTAATAGCTGTCTTTGTAATCTCATGGAAAACGATACGTTTTGTACGTTCTGGAGTCAAACCAAGTGCTTGTTCTAAATGCCATGCAATAGCTTCTCCTTCACGATCTTCATCACTAGCAAGCCAAACCATTTCTGCTTTCTTTGCAAGATCTTTTAATTTTTTGACTACTTTTTTCTTATCGTCTGAGACAATATAATTTGCCTTAAAGTCACCTTCAACATTTACGCCTAACTCTTTGGAAGGCAGATCAGCAATGTGACCAAAACTACTTTCTACTTTATAGTCTTCTCCTAAAAATTTTTCGATAGTTTTTGCCTTTGCTGGTGACTCCACAATGACGAGATTCTTTGCCATACTTTCCTTTTTTCGGAATACAAAAGTAGATTAAATATTTAATTTAAAATTTCAACTTCGATAATTCTTTAAAAAAAACCTAAGAAAAAAAACCTAAAATAATCTATTTATCAATTAATTACGCTTTCGCGAAAGCGTATAAAAAAAGGAATTATTTATATTTCCGTAAGGAAGGCATTATCATCTTCATAAAACCTTATTAGTTTCTTATAATCAACAGTAAGTGTCATGCTTATAAAAAAACCCTATTAAATAATAGAATTTATTACATAGTAATCTTCTTCCCTTTAACTCGAAT
>CAYYSK010000287.1:0-3929 GCA_964474345.1 uncultured Flavobacteriaceae bacterium | reverse complement strand
GACCTCATAGATGGTCTTTCTGAAGATATGTTAGTACAGACTATACAAGACATCATTGCAGACCCAGATGTAGTTCGAGCGCAAACTTATTCAGATGTTATTGACATTTTAAGAGAAGCAGATCAAAGTCCGTTGAATAGTAATCAGGTATGGTTATTATATACAGAACAACAACGTCGTAAAATTGATTTTCAAACTTCAGGAGGTAGTAATGTAGGATTATGGAATAGAGAACATACCTATCCACGATCACGTGGTGGTTTTGACGATATAGAAGCAGATGAAATTGCTGATGGAATTGATGTATTCTTTCCTACAAAAGCAGATTCTTTACGTCATGTCAATAGTGATGCCCATGGAATACGTGCTACCGATGGGCCAGAAAACAGTTCCAGAGGAAATCAAGATTATGGAGAATATTCTGGACCATCAGGAAATCAAGGAAGTTGGCGAGGAGATGTTGCTAGAGGGATTTTCTTTTTAGTGATACGTTATAATGGAATTGATGTTGTTTCTGGAAACCCACTTAACAGTACTGTAGGAGAACTAGGAGATCTTGATCTTTTATTAGAATGGCACCGTAACGACCCTCCGGATGATTATGAACTCAATAGAAACAATGTCATTTATAATTGGCAGTTTAATCGTAATCCATTTATAGACCTTCCTGATCTTGTCGAATTTATATGGGGAGATCAAGTAGGAGAAACTTGGATGAATCCATTGAGTATAGATGATACACAATTACAAGATATTTCTATCTATCCAAATCCAGCAAAAAATCAAATAATGCTTCAAGCTTCTAATTTATCTGGAACAGTTCGTATGTATACGATGTTAGGGCAAGAAGTACTAGAAACTACGTTTAACGGAACCACACAAATCCCATTTGATCTTTCTTCAGGAATGTACTTAGTACAAGTCGTTACTCCGCAAGGCACAAAATCAATGCAATTGGTAGTAAACTAAACCACTCTGCACTAAAGTGCAGAGTGGTTTAGTTAATATCTATTTGATTTTATATCTGTAACTATTCTTCTTTTTAGTATACAGATATTATATATGAGATACTATATTAATAAATTTAAAGAAATAGTTATTAAAGAAAACGGAACATTTTACTTCTCAGACAATGATATAGATATCGGAGATGGTGTAAATAGTCCACGTGTGATTTTTTACTTAAAAATTCCATATAAAAATTATGAAATTTCTATTATTAATGAAACTGGAACAGCATATGTTGGTACTTATTTTTGCTCGTTACCTCTTGCTTTAAAAGCTCCTGATTTTACTATAGAAACAAGAAGTCACTTATCTACTCTCTTTTCTAGGAACAAAAAGAAACGCTTTAAAATTACCACTGAACATACTAAATTAAATGAATTTCTTAATAAAAACTCTTCTTTAACCATGTTAAATACAATTGCAAAAGATACCATCTTTGAGCCTTATTTTTATGGTAAAAAATCTAAGACTGATTATCAATTCAAAATAGAATATCATTTACAATTTGATAATTGGACTCAAGTACTTGAACCACTAATAGCTTTTAATAAAGAAATGATAGACGCATTAGAGAGCAGAAGTTGTAGTTGATAATCTGTAAAGAATACTGTAGTATCTTTATTAGCATTCTTTATCTCTCCATAGTTTTTGATCAGTTTTTCTAATCTTTCTGAACGTTCTAACTCGGTAAAAGACCACTAATCTCATATATCATTCCATACATATTTGCAATAAGTTCTAAACATTCTGTCTCTAATTCATGGAGATCATTAGGTAATATCACTTTTTCTTCAGATTGAGAAATAGCAGAGTCAACTTGGCAATAAATTGGAATGTTTAAAGTAAATAGTACTAAAAAAGTTAAAAAAGATGATACGCTTTTCATAATGAGATATGATTAGAGGTTAAAAAAACAATCTAAACACTATTCTCTATAATAAATCAAATACTTATGCCTTATTTATATAAGAACAATTTTAAACATTAATGATCATACTATAAACGTAATCCGAATCCAAAACTAAATCGTAAGCCATCATCAGAATTAAAAGCACCAAACTGCCCAGAAATCATATCGACAGCATTAACCCAGAAGCCGCCTCCTACAGAGGTATGCCATATATCGCTAATTTCTCCATCAAGCCATACACGTCCTAAATCTCCTCCTCCAAAAATGCCAATTTGTACGGGAAGCAATCCTGTTTTAAATCGATTAAAGCTATACCTTATATCGGCACTTCCGGCCAATGCAGATTCTCCTGTAAAACGTTCATTTCTAAATCCGCGTAATCCATTACGTGCACCTAATGTTGCTCCTTGATAAAATTCAAAGGAATCTCCAATATTAAATTGTCCTTGAATCAACGTTTTAAGTACTAGTTTTTTATTTCGCGAAAGCGCATTATAAAACCCTAGTTTAGGAGAAATATATCCATAGGCGCGATCAGGATCGTCTATGTTAAGTTTTGACCCTAAAACAAGACTAAAGTTCATACCTCGTGTAGGATTTGCAGGGTTATCAGAACTCGTATATTCATACATACCTTCTACTCCAATGAAATGTTGTGATTCAAAAAAATTAGGCCTATTAGACAAAAATCCTTCTGTAATAAAACGTCCTTCTGTATCTTCAATTTCAATACGTTCTATTTTGGTTGAGAATGCCAATCTACTACCATATCCATTATCTTTTACAACACCTAAATGAGCTTCGGCAATACCTGTTTTGACACGATTAAAGTCCAATCCTATACTATCTTCATCATCTCTATTTTCAGTTTCATTTCCAAAACCAAAAAAGTTCAATGCAAAATTTTCACTCGTAAATCGAGCACCAACTTTGAGATTCCATTCCCCTAATGAATTTGCAAATTCACCTCTATAACTAACATCAAATCCACTTGTGGCAAAGAAATAACCGGCTTTAAATACATGTTTTCTATGAAAAGGATCATTCTTAAATCCTTTTACAGTATACGTATCTTGTAAACCTATCACAATTCCATCATCAGGATTAAATCCTATAGAAGGCAATACGCTATTTACTTTGGTTATAGTCTTATTAAAATCATAGGTGTTTTGGGTATATATATTTGATTTTTTGATATGTGAACTTCCCTTTTTTGCGATCGTATTTGGCATTGTTTTATGATCATAAATTTTAATTCTACGACCATCTTCTACTGTATAAGTATCATTATTTTGACCTCCTATGATACGAGTGAAAATTGGTTTTTTACCTTTTCCGCTTACACGAAATGTATCATCATCATCTAGCCCATATAACCACAATTCTTTAGTTTCTTTAGGGTTAATTAACCTATCTATATATGGTTTTTGAATTCTTTCTTTTTTAATACGTGATACTTGTACTCGTGTTCCATTTGCTTCTCTTGTAATTTCAAAATGATCATCTTTATCTGTTCCTTTAATAATTACAAGTTTTGAAAGATGATCATAATATCGAGTTGCGATATCGACTAGATTTTCTCTACGTTCCTTAAGTTTATGCTTTATATCTTCTAAAACTACGTCTTGAATTTCTTTTGGAAAAGCTAAAAACGCTTCATCAATAGCAGTATCTGTTAAGTTCTCCTGAATATACTTCGCTTGAGTAAGCCAGTTTTCTTTAGTAGCATTAGGCAATAGTGCATGATCCAATTTACTTCCTGCAATATTGATCCACTTGATATCATCTAGTGTTCCATCATATTTCTGAAATTGTCTTGCAGGAGGAATAAGTGCTCTAGTAAAATCTAGCAGTCGTCCATCATAATTTGAAAATACTTGATCTCGGTCTCTAGGAATAGGTTTATATTCTTTAATCTCATGAGTATCAAATCGTGCCCAACGCCATTGATCAGCGTGACGATCCCAATCCCCTAATAACATATCAAATAATCGAGCTTTTATAAATGCGT
>CAYYSK010000286.1:0-3929 GCA_964474345.1 uncultured Flavobacteriaceae bacterium | reverse complement strand
TACAGCTTCTTCCTGAACTTCAGGATTTTTAGTTTCTTCAGCCATTTGCTAAAAAGTTACATCAGTTTAGAAAATAATATTCTTTACTGATGGGTTTTGTATTTTACGCTTTTGCGAAAGCTCTTTAAACCTCAAAACCGTAAAAGTGGTTTTATATATTTGATTTATAACCTTTCTGACGGCTTTCTAAAGATTGTCAAAAAGGAGTGCAAAAGTACGTATTGTTTTCTGGTTTTCAAAGAGGTTTGTAAAGAATACGTACATACACGCTTTATATGCATATATAAAGTGTATTATTTCGAAAATAATATAGAAACTTATAAAGTATTAAGAATCTATTAGAGTTTCACCACCAACTGTTTATATAAACTAAATAATTAGTTAAAATTTATTAATTATGGTCATAGTATCCATAGATTTCTTCTATTTTACATACAATCAATCACTAATGATTTTTTACATAAAAAAGTATAGTCTTATAAATTTATTATAAGGCTTTTTATTTCTATTATAGATATCCTTGATATTATTAATATATTTAGAATCTATTCTATTAAATCAAATTATAATGACTCCTTGGCACCTTTACCTTATGGCTTTTATGTACATCTTTATAGGGTGTATGCATTTTATAAAGCCAAAAGTTTTTTTAAGTATTATCCCTAGATATATTCCAAATGGGAAACTTATGGTATACTTAAGCGGGATTGCAGAAATAGTATTAGGAACTTCTCTATGTTTTACTCAAACAAAATCATTTGCTATATGGGGGATCATTATAATGTTAGTTATTTTTCTAGTAGTACATTGGTATATGATTGTAGATGAAAAATTTCATAAAAAATTTCCAAAACCATTATTATGGTTTCGTTTTCTTTTACAATTTGGACTTATGTATTGGGCATATTTCTATTTATAAACATTATGTCATTATTTTCTAAAGAGCCACAACATCTTCAGCTATCAGGTGCAGATGTTATCTATTATCCAGAATTCTTATCACAACTAGAAGCTTCTGAATATTATACTACATTATATAATGACACTCCTTGGAGACAAGATAACATCAAGGTATTTGGCAAAGTATATCCACAACCGAGACTTACGGCATTATATGGTAATAATAATCTTCCCTACTCCTATTCTAATATTACCATGTATCCTCTTGAGTTTACTTTCGCTTTAAGCGAAATTAAAAGAAAAGTAGAAACACTTGTCAAAGATAAATTTACAACCTGCCTTCTTAATTTATATAGGGATGGAAAAGATAGTAACGGATGGCATTCTGATGATGAAAAAGAATTAGGAAAAAACCCTACTATTGCTTCAGTAAGTTTGGGAGCTAGCAGGGTTTTTAAGTTTAGGGATAAAAAGGCTAAATCTTCTGTTTATTCCATGTTACTAGAACCTGGAAGTTTATTACTTATGAAAAATGCTACTCAACATAATTGGCAGCATCAAGTACCAAAGACTTCAAAAAATGTGGAACCAAGAATAAATCTTACATTCCGAATAGTTTTGGGGTGAAAGCCATATAAAATAAAAATCTAGAACGAAGTGTTTGTTATAGTGCATTAGGGTGTGCACTATGCAACAGTATTAATCTTCGCTCCAGATCATCTACAAACGTATATATTTACATATATATCATGGGGGTTTAGTTATTACAAGTAGCTAATATTCTTATATTTAAGTAGGGTTACCCTATTTATAAACAACCATATAGATAATAATGAAAACGATAACATAATTAAAGTACAAGTAATACGATAATTTGTACTTACATAAAGTACAGTAGTACTGCCAAAAAGTAATACCGCAAGCAATATTGTTTGCTTATAGTAAACTTCTAGAATTATCATAAGTCCAAGTCCAAATTCAACAAAAGGAAAAAGAGGTGCTATCCAGTAAAAAAAATCATAATTTAACAACATTGTATTTGTTAAATGAGATTCTAAATTGGGTATGTATGAACTATAAGTCACTATGTTATATAATGACTGTATAAGCATAAAGAATCCTATGATGAATTTTATTACTAAATGTGAAAGCACCTCTAATCTCATGAAAATCACTTTATTAACCGAGACAAAATTATACTAAGCGTGCATAATAGTTCTTGTATTTTTTTCATTAAAAATTGTACAAAATTCGTAACTTACTGATTATTAAGATTACTATAACGTTTTTGTTTGAAAAAGAAACCTCAAATCAATTGTAAAAAATCAAGATCAATATCATGAGAAGTTTTAGTTTACATGATACATTCCTAATAAAGCAATTTGTAAAAACAGGTGTTTATAGAGATCCTGAACATAGAAATTATTTTGAAATTATTTTTATAGAGGAAGGAAAAGGGAAACATTATATTAATGAATTTATTGTTTCTTATGAAAAAGGAGATATTTTCTTAGTTGCTCCTGAAGACAAGCATCATTTTGAAATTGATCAAGAAACTTTTTTCTGTTACTTTCAATTTACCGAATTATTATTTTCGAGTAAAATGAATCTTCCAGACAGATCTTATTGGTTACACAGAATTGAAAGGATTATCCATCATCCAAATTTATTACCTGGAGACATCATAAAAGAAGAACACGATAGAAATCTTATCTGGCATATTCACAATGTTATAAATCAAGAATATGTAAATGAAAAAGAGTTCTACAAACATAATATTTCCAATATGGTAAGTACTACATTAAGTGTTATCGCAAGAAATATTACTAGAGATTTTGAAATTGTCACCGAAAAATCAAATAAAGATGTTCCTACAACGATTGATCAAATACTGTCATATATAAGACAGCACGTATATGAAACTGATCTTATGAAAGTGAGTTCTCTCGCTTCTTATTTTAATATGACAAACAGTGCTTTAAGTTTGTATTTCAAAAAGAAAACAGGTGAATCCATACATCATTATATATTAATGTATAAGCTACACCTTATTAAATATCGATTAAAAAATACAGATTTTACTGTTTCAGAAATTGCATATCAATTAGGTTTCACTGATGAAAGTCATCTTACTCGTATATTTAAAAAATATAATGAAATGACTCCTAAACAATATAAAACAAAGGTATTACAGGAAGGCAGTAGTTTCTAGTATCGAAGAATAATTACCCAAACAATTCATTAAGTAAATCAGCGAGACGTATTCCTCAATTGAAAACGTAGAGTGTTAAACCCGAATTATGCATTAGAAAATCTATTATATCACAAAACCATTGCAAGCACTATCACTACGCTGTATTTTTTACTTTAACCATAGCGATGCTATGCTAAAAGCAATAAAGTACTAGTGTTTATTGTCGTTTTGCACTTCATTACGAAGTTCTAATGCATAATTCGGGTTAAAGTAAGTATACATATAACTGTATCCTAGCATTTCTCCTTTCTTTGTATTTTTATAAATACTTTTAAAGTGTACGACTATCTTCCATCCAATCTTGAACAGTACCTTCTTGTAGTGCTTTCACTTGTTTATTAGAAAGTTTAGGCATCGTAATAACAAGTTCGGAATAAGACATATTATAAGGTTCTATCATTTGAGCATCTCATACTCTATGAAGGTTTGTGTCATCTCTAAACCGCTGTACTTGAATATCATTACCTCCTTTATCTTCACTTATTCCAGTATGTAACGGTTGATGTAAATCATCTATAAAATGTACTAACATTTTAAGGTAAAAGCTTTTTCTTCATTTGAACTATCAATGTTTTCTATAACCTTTATACGAGTGGTTATACCTTGTATTATATCTCCTTTATCATTCTTTGAGTGTGTCGCATATGTTTTATCAAAAGGAACATTTACAGAATGTCAAAGTCCAAAAGAACGATAGACTTTATCACTTTTTATTGGCGCCGCCAAAGGGTTTAATATCCCGAGGCTTGCCTCGAAATTAAAATTCAGTTTCGTA
>CAYYSK010000285.1:0-3954 GCA_964474345.1 uncultured Flavobacteriaceae bacterium | reverse complement strand
ATATTTTATGGCACATCCAACCTTCATCACCAAGTTCTAATGCATAATTCGGGTTTAAACTTTATACTACAAAACTACTAGCAGCTAAATATTTTGAGATAGCATCTAATCATATTAGCCTATATCTTTTAGGGATTAATGAACTACCTCGATGCAAGCATACGAGGTATCTAATCTAAAAAACAAGAGCGATGCAAGCATCGGTAAATTGAACCCTTGGCTATCGCCCAGCGATTAAATTACAGCACCTTATTATAGTTTAAGTAAAACTCGATAGCTTTTTACTAACTAACGGGTTTCAATCACCGCACAACAAAACGCAAAACGATCGTTTATCCTTTTATTATTTAACCTCTTTTCCTTCTAAAAACTTAACATCTCTTGTGTTTTTTTGTACTGCAATAGCAGCAAATAAACTCAAAAAGAAAGAGATTCCATAAAACCCTTTTTCACTTAATTCTAAATCTGCATTCCATAGTCCTATAACAAGAAGTAATATAGAAGCCATAGTTACAAACCAACTAACTCCGTAGTAAATATCTGTCACAGGAATTCCTTCTAGTTTATCTCTTACTGTTTTCTGTACAGATATTACTGAGAATAAACCAAATAGCAATATGGTAAAATAATACCCTTTTTCATTTAGCTCCATAGTAGCATTCCATAAACCTACACAGAAGGAAACCATTCCTATGAGTAATGATACCCAGGAAGCAGAAATAAACGCTGCTGTTGGTTGATTATTAAATGCTTCTTTTTCTTTGACTTTCTTTTCTGTTTGAATTTTTACTTGATTTTCCATTGTTGTATGTTTTAGTGTTAGTGTTTAAAAAATTATTTATCCATAATATGATCTCCACAAGAATAGCAATGTGGTAGATGTGCATAATTTGTAGTATCACACGTATTACATTCTTTAAAAAGTTGTAATCCGCAATGACGACAATAGGTCGTTACTTTTAAGTTACTCGAACGGTGTTTACTTTTTCCACTTTGATGAATCTCATTAATCAAATAGTCTTTCCCACAACTAGGACACATATGATTCTCGAGTGCTTTTTCTGCAACTTCTTCTTTTATTTTTTTTGACCTTTCTATTGAAGACAGTTGTAACTCTTCTTTTTTTCTTTTGACAAAAGAGGTAAGGTGTTTTATTGCATAAATTCCTAGAAGAACAGAGAGTATAATTCCTATAGCATATCTAACATATCCTCCATAACTTGGTAAATAGGGCACCAATCCTATAAAGAAAGCATAGAAAGCAAAGAACACAAATCCTCTAAATAATGGCCAATAGGTATGTCTACGTCTTTTTAACAACATCCATATCCCAAGAAGCAATACTGGAATTACAAATAGCAAACGACTCATAAAAACTCTAAGATCATATGCTCTTTCTGCTGTAATGAATAATTGTCTTGCTTTAGACATTTCATCTGAAATCTTACTGACTTGTTTATTTTTCTCAACCTGTAAAACATCTATAGTAGATTGTAAAACCAGTTTTTCTGACTTTAATTCTTTAAGAGATAAACGTAAAGAGTCCATAGTATAATTACGTTTTTGTATTTCGTAATTAACAGAAGAAGATTGGGTTGCTTTACGTGTAGAAATCCAAGTTTTAAAAGAAGCCTGTTCTTGATCTAGTGTATTTTGAGCAAGATTAATTGACAACAGTATTCTTTCTTTTATTTCTTCTTGAGTACTAATAGAATCTTGAATACTTCTTTTTAGTATTCTATATTTCTTCGCTTCAGTTTTCGTTTCAAAATCTGCGATATATGGTCTTTGTTCTTCACTATCTATATCCCAAATAATTCTATTTGCCATTCCTATTAAAAAAACAGCTAGAAGAATACTGATCACATAATGAATAAATGCCGTAGTACGAGATAATTTCTTATTATTAAAATCCATGATTGCGTGGTTTTGTTAATTATTTAAAACTTGCTTTAATCCGAATTATGCATTAGAAAAAAGTCAACAATATGTATATCTGATTTGCTATTAACAAACAAAGGCTAGAAATAAACAATAGGTTTTTAGTTTCTTTTTTTAGAAAAAAAATTAACCCTAAGAACACAAAGAATAGTTGAGCTATCAAAAATGGAATTGTAAGTAATTCTCTAAAAACACCTATAATTACATAGTCTACACAATACTTATTTATAATATATATCCCAGTAAAATAAGTCGCGATACTAAAATTCAAAAAAGTTAACCCTCTCTCTTGCGTATCAATAATATTATTTCTGATTTTCATAATTAGTTAGTTAATATAACAAGGCAAATATGCAGTAGTCATTTGAAGTTAAAAATCAAATATTCAATAAATACTTACGATATATTAATATGTAATAAATAATTTTTATCTATTTTTATTGTCATATATGACAATATAACTTACGATATAATATGGTGATTTTTGATATAGTGAATTCCCTTTCTGTAGAAGATTATGATAAATTCAAATCTTATTTACGTCATAAAAACAAACGTTCAGACATTAAAAACATCGTGCTACTTAAAATTTTAAGACAATCCTTCCTTCCTACTAATATTGATGTCACGCTTTATGGAAAACCATCTAAAAACGCATACCATGCCTTATGCAAAAGATTGCACGATAGTTTAATAGATTTTATAGCAAGTCGTAGTTTTGACACAGAAACCACTGAAGAATTTGAGGTTTTGAAACTAGTACTAGTCGCACGTATATTATACGAACAGAATATTACAAAAGCTGCTCAAAAGACTCTTCAAAAGGCAGCTTTAAAAGCAAGTTCAAATGATTTATATAGCCTCCTAAGTGAGATTTATCATACACAGATACAATACGCTCATCTTCATGACCAAGTACGTCTAGAAGAGCTTATGAAAGCATTTTATATTAATCAAAATCATCACAAGCATCAGGAAAATCTAAATCTAGCATATGCGTATATTAAAAATAAAATCACACAAACTCGCAATACAGTAACAGTAAATGTAAATCAACTCCTTGAGCAAACATTTAAAAAATTTGATATTAGCATCCATGAATCACTTACTTTCAAATCATTATATCAGTTATTAGAAATTATAAATACTGTTGCCCGTTTAGAAAACAATTACTTTGATGCGCTTCCTTTTTTTGAGCGTATTTATACAGAAATACGAGCTAAAAAGAATACTTCTAATAAACATCTGTATTACCATATTCATTTACTATACTTTATGGCAAATGCATATTTTAGAAATCGACAATTTGACCTAGCCATAGTGTATCTAGATGAAATGAAAGAAAAAATGATATCAGAGCGAAGGAAATATGAATTTCGTTTTCGCGAAAACGAACTCTTATTACGTTCTCTTCTTCAGAATTATATAGGAAAATCTACAGAAGCAATACAAAGTTTAGAAAATCACTTTATCCGATCATCAAAACATACTATCTCCCCAAATCCTGATCTTGTTCTTACATTAGTCATATGTCATACTCAACAAGAACAATACAAACAAGCTTTAAGCGTCCTTAACAAATTAAAACATACTACTTCTTGGTATATTACCAAAATGGGAGAAGATTGGGTTATCAAACATGATTTAATTCAACTTATCGTTCACATTGAGCTAGAACATATTGATCTAGTAGCATCTCTTTTAAAAAGCTTTAAACGTAAATACAAACACGTTATACAACAAGAAGATCGTTTACAGGGTTTTATTAAAATATTAGAAGCTGTGTATAAACATCCTGAAAAAGTAAAAGATATACGCTTTCGCGAAAGCGTAAAAAAATTATTTAAAACAGAAAACAGAGCTGAAGAAGATATTTTTATGTTGAGTTACTTTGCTTGGATTCTTTCAAAAACAAATACAAAAACTCTATATCAAACTACATTAGATTTATTATAATACTATAAACCCGAATTATGCATTAGAAAATCTATTACATCACAAAACCACTGCAAG
>CAYYSK010000284.1:1927-3995 GCA_964474345.1 uncultured Flavobacteriaceae bacterium | reverse complement strand
TGAACAACATCATCTATTTCAAAAAACTTTTCTATAAGAACCCCATCTACCTCACTTGGCACTTCACTATCCACTTTATCTGTAGCAATTTCTAGTACTGCTTCGTCTGCTTCTATAGTTTCACCTACGTCTTTAAGCCAAGAAGTTAAAGTTGCTTCTGCAACACTTTCTCCCATCTTTGGTAGTTTAAGTTCAAATTTTGCCATTTTCTTATTTAAAAGGTGTTTTTATTAAAATTTACGCAAAAATACTATTTTTAAAGAACTTTATATTAAGAAATTCATAATATTCTATCTTTAAAAATGAAGTACTTCGCCTCTTCCTTCTTTACTATTACTTCCTATTGCAAAGGTAGTATTTTTAGGAATAATCTTAAATGTAAGCTGTTTATCCATTGATTCTGAAATCAATGTCATACAACCTATGTATGATAAGTGGGTTACATCCAGAAAAACTTCAGTGCCTTTCTTTAAGGATTCTATATGATTCACCTTTTCAACAGCTACTTGTAAGGCATCAGAAACTTGTTGTCCAAGTGCGTCATTTTCTGTAGCAATAGCATATCCTATTGGTGGTAGTTTTTGATCTTCTTGTATACGCTTTCGCGAAAGCGTAGCCAACCACAATCCTATTCTCACTCCAAAGGCTTCTAACGGATTACTCTGAAAGTGTTTCTTATAAAAAATACGCATAGCTCCATAAAAACGTTTGCGATAGGTAGCATCTTTGGCTGTACTTTCTCCTTTATAATGTAACACAGTAGTTTCTCCAAAATAATAATTTTGATACCCAGCTTTTGCAATCGTATACGACAAATCTATATCTTCACCATACATAAAATACTGCTCGTCAAATCCTCCCACTTCTTGATAGACCGCTCGTTTTAAAAACATAAAAGCACCTACAAGAACCGTTACTGAGCCTATTCCATTTTCGATAATATCTTCTACATAATACGAAGTCCCACTACCAAATATTTTTTGAAAAGCTACTCTAGGAGTTGGTAAGTTGCGCTTACTTTCTGGTAAAAATCGTCCTGTACCATCAATGAGTCGTGCCCCAACTGCACCCATTTTTGGAGTCTTAGCGGCAAAATTAAGAAGTTTTGTAAAGGTTTCTTCAGTGACACAGGTATCTGGATTAAGAATACAGACATACTCCCCTTTTGCCACAGCAACACCTTGATTATTTGCGGTAGAAAAACCTACATTATCTTTATTGGCTATTAAAACAACTTCTGGAAATAGTACTCTGACCATCTCACAACTATCATCTGCAGAAGCATTATCTACCACTATAATTTCTGCATCTATCCTTTGTATAGCTGCTTGTACACTTCTTAAGCAAAGCTCTAAAAAGTAGCGTACATTATAATTTACGATGACTACCGAAAGTTGTTTCAAGTATTTTATATTAATTTTTTAATGAAGATTCAAACGGAATACGGTGTAAGATACTTCTTCCTAAAGTAATCTCATCTGCATATTCTAACTCATCTCCTACAGAAATTCCTCTCGCAATTGTAGACGTTTGTATATTGTATTCTTCTACTTGTTTATAGATGTAAAAATTGGTAGTATCCCCTTCCATTGTAGAGCTCAATGCAAAGATGAGTTCTTTCACTTCTCCCTGCTTTACTTTATCTATGAGTGAATAAATATTTAATTCCTGTGGACCAATACCATCCAATGGGCTAATCTTACCGCCTAATACATGATATAATCCTTTATATTGACTCGTACTTTCTATAGCCATTACATCTCGTATATCTTCTACCACACAAACTAGTGTTTCATCTCTATTAGGGTTTGCACAAATCTCGCAAAGTTCTACATCAGAAATATTATGACATTTCTTACAGAATTTAATAGTATCTCTCATTGTTAGCAATGCCTCTGCTAAATGATGTGTTTGCGTTTCTGGTTGTCTCAATAAATGTAAGACAAGTCGTAATGCTGTACGTTTTCCTACGCCAGGCAACTGTGACATCTCATATACGGCATTTTCTAGAAGTTTTGAAGAGAATTCCATTGATGTTGTAAACTTACAACATTGATTGATAAAAAAA
>CAYYSK010000284.1:0-1827 GCA_964474345.1 uncultured Flavobacteriaceae bacterium | reverse complement strand
TCATCTTTTCTATTAGCCACTATATGCCATGAAAAACTAACATTAGACGTACCTCCCTGTAATTCTTTTACAGTAAAACTTTCTTTTGTTTTATTGACTATATAAACACCTTTACAATCTCCTTCTAACTGGATAAATACTTTTAGAGGATGTTTTTGATCTACAATTATATTCTTACTAAAAATTGGGTCAATATTAACTGTAACTTCTCCATTAATTAATTTTCCAATTCCATAATCTTCAAAAAGTACTTCAGGAGCTTCAGGAGCAAACATAACACGTTTTCCAGACTCATTGTTTACACCATTTACTATAGTAGAAACAGCACCATTACCAATAACTTTATAGTTAGTGTTACCATGACGAGCTCCTGCGTATGCAAAAGATCCATTATTAACTCCTCCACTATATAAATAAGCTCCATAATAGGTGTCTCGATTTCCTAAACCTGGAATAGTTACATTTTCTTCAAAACCAGCAATTGATGCAAATGGGTCTCTGCCGTCTAAATCTGATACTGGTCCTGTAAAATTATTAAAGAATACGGCTACTTCTGAATTTTGAGAATTAATAGGAAGTTCTGACACTCCACTTAATGCCAAATCTTGAGAATTAATAGCAATTCCTATATTTCTTTGATTTGTAGGAATTACACTAACTAAAGACCCTGAAACTGCACGAACTCCAATATTTGTCAAACCTGAAGCTATTGTTGGCCGTTGTTGCGTAGCAGAAAATATTCCTGTAGTTCCATTAAGAGCAGTAGAAATAGCACTAACCGCAGGTAAAACAGCGGCTCCGCTTGCATTTGTTTGAGCTTGAACTGATATATTATTTGTTGCAAAACTAGTCAAAGCTACTCCTTGAGCTAAATTATTTGCGCTCATTGCTACAGCACTATTACTTGCAGATGCTAAAACTAAACCAGAAACAGCTATTCCAGTAGCTCCATTATCAGCCCGACCATCAATCCCAGCTCCAGTAGTATTTGAACTTGTTAGACCTATAAAAGCAGAACCATTACCCTGTCCCAAAGCTATAGCTCCATTACTAAAACCTGATATAACAAGTCCTGAATTAGTAAGTGGATTTTGTCCAATACCAACTGTACCATTAGGCCCTGATACTCTTACACGTTGTGTATTATCTGTTCTAATAACAAAATCTTCATCATCTATAGTTCCTAAAAAATTGGTATTTACATCTGTACCAGTATTACCTGTTAATCTCCAATCATTTGATGGTGCAGGAGTTAAAGCAGACCATAATGTTCCATCCCAAAAGTAAAAACCTTCACCAGTAGTAGTATTTGTATTATATACTAGTAAACTTTCTAAATTTGCTGCTGTCCCAATAACAGGAGCTAAAGTATTCAAATTAGTAATATTAACTCTAGGAATTAAAAGACCTTGATCGGCAGAAGTAATATCTAAAATAGATCCATCTTCTGGAGTAGTGGTTCCAATACCAACTTGTGCATATGATGCTAGAGTAAAGGAAAAAATAAAAAGTAGGGTAAGTATTTTTTGAATAAAATAACTCATAATGAATGGGGTTATATTGATATATGTAATTAATGAATGGGGTTATATTAATATATATGTATAGAATAATTTAAAACAAATTTAAGTAAATTCCACAAAAAACACAATAAAACTTTAAAAAACACATATAATTAAAAAAAAAAAAATCTATATCATATTTT
Source organism: uncultured Flavobacteriaceae bacterium (assembly GCA_964474345.1). Lineage (GTDB taxonomy): Bacteria > Bacteroidota > Bacteroidia > Flavobacteriales > Flavobacteriaceae > Dokdonia. The sequence goes on along the minus strand of CAYYSK010000284.1, from coordinate 122 downwards.
TCTTACAAATAATTTGATCATTCTTCAAATACTATTTAACTTACTATTGATCTACAATCTGCAGTCTAAAGTAAACTACCTCGGGGCAAGTCCACGAGGCATTTATACGAAACTGAATTTTA
>CAYYSK010000283.1:0-4022 GCA_964474345.1 uncultured Flavobacteriaceae bacterium | reverse complement strand
CAACACCTTGTTTGTCTCGTTGTTCCTTAAAATGCAATCGACAGCTTGTTTCATCCGTGAAGTCTACTCCAAAAGAAAATATATTCATATTTAACCACCTTAAATTAAATATAAAATGTAAAAATTAATTCGATTTAGAACTACTTGCGGACATACAATATTAAAGACCTAGATTTCTCAAGAGAATAATTTTTAAGATTTCTTTTCTTTAAGAAAACAATTTCTTATATCACATTTGTAATAATTACTCCCCTATTCGTTTCCTTCTTTTCTTTACAACTGGTTTCTCTTTGACAGAAGCTAAAATAGTATACTTCTCCACCACTCTATCTACACAGTTAATTCCATCAATAGCAGCAGAAATAATGCCACCAGCATACCCAGCTCCTTCTCCACAAGGATATAATCCTTTTACCTCTATATGTTCTAAGGTTATAGAATTACGAGGAATAGACACCGGAGATGATGTTCTACTCTCAGGAGCATGTAAAACAGCATCATTGGTTAAGTATCCTTTCATTTTTCTTCCAAAACCAAGAAATGCTTTCTTAAGACGTTTTGCAATTAATGGTGGTAATACTTTATTTAAATCAACCGAAACAATACCGGGTTGATACGATGTTTTAGGAAAGTTTTTTGAAATACGTCCATCTACAAAATCACGCATGCGCTGTGCTGGAACTGCTTGTGTTTTTCCTGCAGCTTCCCAACAAGCCCTCTCCACAGATTTTTGAAAATCTAGGCACACAAACGGATCTCCTTCCTTATAATTAGGCAAATCTTCTGGAGTTACACTCACTACAATTCCCGAATTTGAATATGGATTATCACGCTTAGAAGGGCTCCAACCATTAGTAACCACTTCTTCTTGCGCTGTAGCGCATGGTGCTATAATACCACCTGGGCACATACAAAAAGAATAGACACCCATGCCATCTACTTGCTGTACCAAACTATACGATGCAGGTGGTAAATCTGGATTGTCACTATCGCCATGATATTGAATATGGTCAATCAATTCTTGTTGATGTTCTATACGTACACCTATCGCAAAAGGTTTTGCCTCAATTTTTACGTTTCGTTTATGCAATAAATAAAAGATATCACGAGCACTATGTCCAGTCGCTAAGATGACATTATCATAAGACAACCAATTTGTATCATTAATCTGAATTTCCTTAATCTCGTTATTTACTATTTTAAGATCTGTAAGTTTACTTTCAAAACGAACTTCTCCACCAGCTTCTATAATCGCTTCACGCATCGTTGTGATAATCTTGGGCAGTTTATTGGTTCCTATATGAGGATGTGCATCTACTAGAATATCTTCTACAGCACCAAAATGTACAAACCACTCAATTGCTTTAAGCACATTTCCACGTTTTTTAGAGCGTGTATATAATTTTCCATCAGAATAGGTTCCTGCGCCACCTTCTCCAAAACAATAATTAGAATCTTCGTTTACGATATGATCTTTATTAATAGCCGCCAGATCACGACGACGCGCACGCACATCTTTCCCTCGTTCAAAAATGATAGGTTTTAGTCCTCCTTCTACAGCACGTAATGCAGCATATAAGCCTGCTGGACCTGCACCTATAATAGCTACTTCTGAGGCGTTATGTACATTTTGAGGTACAAATGCAGGTAACGATTCACGTACCTCATCATTCTTCCAGAATTCTATTTGTAATGAAATTCTAACAGGTGACTTACGAGCATCTATACTTCGCTTACGTATATCCCATTCTCGCACATCATCTGCTCGTAATCTCGCTTTCGCGAAAGCTTTCTCAGCAATATAATCATCGTCTTCAGCTTGATGTGGTAATACATGTATTTGAACAAGTGTACTCATGGGGTAGTCGGTAATATTTAGCCTTTGGCTATTAATCAGTAATCGACTGTCGAAACCAGTCTTCACTTAAAATCTTTCTTTTTATGCTTTCGAGAAAGCGGAAATCATAATAATACAGTCATCTCGACAAAAGGAGAGATCACACAAGTAGCTTCATGTGATGCTCACTGTCATGCGATTTCTCGTCGCTCGTTCCTCTCTCTGTCGAAATGACTACTGTTTTTGTATACACTACTTCGACAAGCTCAACATGACATTTCGCGAAAGCGCTATTTTATTAAATACCTTTAATATCTAAAGTTGCATTGTATTGCTGTTCTCCATGTATTTTCTGACCAAATTTCACATCAAATGTATACTTGATATTATATAACAATAAAACAGCATCTATTTTATCTTTTTTTGATGTTGCTACAACAATCTCTTTTCTATACGTACTTAATGGATTAAATGCCATCAAAACAAGGTAACCACTTATGGCATAAATAATAATAGGAATCGTAGAAAACACTCCTACATTCAATGCAAATTTTGCAATGGTATACCCTAAAAAAGCAACAGCTGCACTTATCATAAGAAAAACAACCAAGTATATATATGCAGTAATTTTTGTGCGTTTTACCGCTTCGTAATTCACATTAACAGCTTCTAGTTTTTCTTTAAACTTTGAGTTCAACTGTATTTTTGAACACGTTCTATTGAATGAAGGCTTTTTTTGCGTTAGCATACAGGTAGTGCCATCAACAAAATCTACTTGCTGATGATCACATAATTCACAATGTCTTGCTAACTCCATATTTTACCTATAAAATTATTTTAGTCTCTCAATCAATGTATCTAAAGATACTGTTTCTTGCTCTCCAGCGACCATATCTTTGACTGTAAATGTATTATCTGCAACTTCTTGATCTCCAGCTAAAATCACAAACGGAATCTCGCGACGATTGGCATATGCCATTTGTTTTTTCATCTTAGCAGCATCAGGATATAAAACAGCAGTAATTCCTCTCGCACGAAGTTGCTTCATGGCTTTCATGGCATATAGTGCTTCTGCTTTTCCAAAATTAATAAATACGGCTTTTGTACCCTCTATTGCTTCATCTGGAAATAGATTCAATTCTTCTAAAACCAATGCGATACGATCAAGCCCAAAAGAAATTCCTACACCACTTACATTGGGAAGTCCAAAAATCCCTGTAAGATCTGCATAGCGACCGCCACCTCCTATACTTCCCATAGCAACACCTTCTGGTGCCGCAACTTCAAAAATAGCACCTGTGTAGTAATTTAACCCACGGGCTAAAGTAACATCAAGCTGTAATGTAGCACTTTCTAATCCAAGACTCTCTATGGCTTCATTAATGAACACCATCTCTTCTATACCTTGCGTCCCAATTTCTGAGGTTGCTAGCAATTCTTTAAGTGTTGCTAATTGGTCTCCAAAGTTGCCTGAAATGGTAAATAAAGGAGCTACTTTCTGAATCGCATCTTCTGTGATTCCTTTAGACATCATTTCTTCTACTACTTTCTCCTTCCCTATTTTATCTAACTTATCTAAAGCTACCGTAAAATCAATGAGTTTATCACTGGCTCCAATGACTTCTGCAATACCCGAAAGGATTTTACGATTGTTCATTTTAATCGTAATTCCTTTAAGGTTCAACGCTGTAAATACCGCATCATATAATTGTACAAACTCTACTTCTTGCCATAAAGAATCACTTCCTACTACATCTGCATCACATTGATAAAATTCTCTAAAACGTCCTTTTTGTGGGCGGTCAGCTCTCCAAACGGGTTGCATCTGGTAGCGTTTAAAAGGAAATGCTATGTCATTTTGGTGTTGTACTACATAACGTGCAAAAGGCACAGTTAGATCATAGCGTAATGCTTTTTCTGAGATTTGTGGGGTGAGTGCGTTAGAGTTGGCTTTCGCGAAAGCGTCATCCTTCACTTTACCTAAATAATCACCACTATTTAAAATCTTAAAAATCAAACGGTCTCCTTCTTCCCCATATTTTCCCATGAGTGTACTACTCTTTTCAAAACTAGGTGTCTCAATAGGTTGAAATCCATAGCGCTGAAATTGCGTACGAATGGTATTCATAATATAGGAGCGTTTTGCCACCTCTGTAGGTGAAAAATCGCGCGTTCCTTTAGGTAT
>CAYYSK010000282.1:0-4033 GCA_964474345.1 uncultured Flavobacteriaceae bacterium | reverse complement strand
GCAAAACAACATATTGTAGATAAGATTCCTAATAGCGGATTGTATAAAACGGCATCTCGACAAGCGCTAGACACTATTATACTTATCCAAAAATTAGTAGAAACCATTGGTTGGAAACTTAATTATGACGCTCTGAAAATAGGAGAAACAGAAGAACCAAAAAAACTCAATCCATAGTGATACATATCATATTTGGAAATACTGGAGCAGGTAAAACGACTTATGGACTTTCTTTAAAAGAGCAAGAACAAGGTATTATCTTTTCTATAGACCACTGGAATAAGATGCTTTTTCTGGATGATAAAACTCCAGAAGATGGAGTCGATTGGTTTCTAGAACGTATACAACGATCCGATAAAATGATTCAGTCATTAGTTATCCAACTTGCTGCCGCAGGTACACCAGCAATTTTGGATTTGGGATTTGCAAAAAAAGATAGGAGATCGGTTTTTTACGCTTTCGCGAAAGCGTATAACATACCTTTCAAATTACATTTTTTAGATATTCCATCAGAGGTACGTAAAGAACGTGTTGCAAAACGCAATCAAGAAAAAGGAATCACTTTTCAGTTTGAAGTATCCGAAACTGATTTTGATTTTATGGAAACTTGGTTTGAAAGACCCACCCCAAAAGAAATAGAAAATGCAATTATTATTACCCAATGAATTACTTCGATGCATGCAATAATTAGATTATTTGGCTATCGCTCAGCGATTAAAATAAGAATACTCATGCTGAGTATTGCAATATGTTATGGAACTATTGCAGTAGGTCAGAATTATGAAGAAGTAGATGCAATTGTATCTTTTTATCCAGATCGTTTTGAAACAGATCAAGCATTAGCCGCACAAATCAAAAAAGATTTTACCCAACCTAAAGAACAATTAAGAGCAGGATACTCTTGGCTTATTAATAATGTAGTATATGATCCGCAAGAGTACTATACGTATAAATTTCAATATCGTATTCTTGAAGAACGCAATGAGAAAATGGCCGAATCTCGAGAAGGTATCATTAATAGAACTGTAAAAGAAGGTGTTGCTGTATGTGAAGGATATGCACTTACTTTGGAACGCCTTTGTGAATTGTTAGGTATTAATGCTTATGTTGTTCGAGGAGATACAAAAACGCAACCTTCTGATATAGGACGTCCTTTTGATAAAAATCATATGTGGACGGTTGCTATTATTGATGAAGAACCTATGCTGTTAGACCCTACTTGGGGTGCAGGACGTTACAACGGTACGTTTATCAAATCGCCTTCTTATGTATATTTTGATACACCAGCATCTCAATTTTTGAAAAGTCATTATCCAGAAATTTTTGACGATGCTTATGTAAACTTTAATTTATCTAAAGACGATTTTAGTAAACAGCCTTTACTTATTAGTGAACAATTAATAATAGATGAAATAAGCCCGAAAGAAGGAACTCTAAAATCAAAAATATTGTCTAAAGGAATTGTATTTTCGCTTCCAGGGATACAGGCAAAACAAATGAGTTATACGCTAGATGCCAATAAAAAGTTTTCTTTAGATTTTCAAAATGAAAATAATGGAATTATCTGTATGATTATGGAAAAAACAAAAGCGCAATCCCTTGTTATTTATGCAGACGATATACCAGTAATTGCATATAAAATTAAGAAGTAAATATTATGACATGCATATAGAAGATTTTAGAAACTATTGTATTGCAAAAAAAGGGGTGACAGAAGAGTTTCCCTTTGATGAGAAAACCCTTGTTTTTAAAGTGATGGGAAAAATGTTTGCTTTGAGTGGATTAGAACGTGTTCCTGCAGCTATTAATTTAAAATGTGATCCAGAACGTTCTGCTGAATTAAGAGAGCAATATGATGGCAGTATTACAGGTGCTTTTCATATGAATAAATTACATTGGAATACAATTATCTTACAAGAAGTATCTCCACAATTAATTACAGAACTTATAGATCACTCGTATGATCTTGTGGTTGCTAAGATGACAAAAAAGTTACGAGCAGCATTAGAAAATCTTTAATACAAATACTCTTTACTAATTGGAGAGTCAACTACAAATGCCCATAATTTAATGAACAACCCATCTCAATTTTATAAAAATCAAAAATTAAACCATCAAGAAACCCTTACTGTAATTAAAAGACAACTTAACGTGTCTAGTACTATACGATTGCTATTGTTTTTTGGAATCTTAGGGAGTATATATGCTACATTTGGTATATGGAAAGTGATGGCAGGAGTATTACTCACTGAGATTACATTGTTTGTTTTTCTGGTAATACGTCATGGAAAATTAGTATATAAAAAAGACCTTTTACAGACATTAGTCTCTATTAATGAAACGGAATTAAAAGTATTAGATCGCGATTTTCATGACCTTCCTTCTGGTAAAGAATACCATGACCCTGTTCATTTTTACAGCCAGGATATAGATCTTTTTGGAAGAGGTTCATTTTTTCAATACCTCAATAGAACAGCATTAGAAAGTGGATCTAATGTACTAGCAGGAATTGTAAAAGCAAATGAAATCACAAATATTCCAAAAAAACAAAAAGCAATACAAGAGCTTAGCTTACATCCTCTCTGGAGACAGGAATTCTCTGCAATAGCATCTTTAGTTAAAACAGAAATACCTGCAATAACGGTTATGCAATGGTTACAAGAATACACTTCTTTTATTCCTAAGTGGATAAAAACTGGAGCACGTGTTTTTTCTAGCCTTTCGATAATTGGATTAGCACTCTATTTTTTAGGTTTTATACATGGAGGTCTTGTAATAGGATGGTTTGTAATAGGACTTGCAATTGTAGGTAGATTTTTAAAGAAAATAAATATACTTGCAACACATACAGGTAAAATACAAAGTACTTTTGATCAATATTATAAGCTACTTGCAAAGATTGAAGAACAAGCTTTTGAAAGTGATCTACTTAAAGAAAAGAGGGGGAAGATTATCAATACGTCTCAAAAGGCTTCAGGAGTATTACATAAGTTTTCAAAGCATCTAGATGCTTTAGATCAGCGTAATAATGTATTAGTGGGTTTAATTGCCAATGGCTTTTTTATTAGAGATCTTGCTATTGTCTCTCAATTAGAATCTTGGATTGAGAAACATAAAAATGATATTGCTGTTTGGTTTGAAGTCATTGCTTTTTTTGATGCCTATAATAGTTTAGGAAATTATGACTTTAATCACCCTTTACATAACTATCCAGAAATTACAGATACACAAATTACTCTTAATGCTACGCAAACTGCACACCCTTTATTAGACCCTGCAAAAGCTATTCTTAATGATGTATCTATACATAAAGAACAGTTTTTTATTATTACAGGAGCAAATATGGCTGGAAAGAGTACTTTTTTGCGTACGATTGCTTTGCAAATTGTCATGGGTAATATAGGTTTACCTGTATGTGCAGAAAAAACCACATATACACCTATTAAGTTAATTACGAGTATGAGAACTACAGATAGTTTGACAGATGATGAAAGCTATTTCTTTAGTGAGCTCAAGCGTCTTAAATTTATTGTAGATGAGATCAAAAATGATCGCTATTTTATCATCTTAGATGAAATTTTAAAAGGAACAAATAGTACAGATAAGGCAATAGGTTCTCGCAAATTTGTAGATAAGCTTGTATATTCAAAATCTACTGGAATTATTGCAACTCATGATTTAAGTTTATGTGAAGCCGCCCAGGAATTACCTCAAGTAAAAAACTACTATTTTGATGCTCGTATAGAAAATGATGAGTTATACTTTGACTACACATTTAAAGAGGGGATTTGTCAGAATATGAACGCAAGTTTTCTACTTAAAAAAATGGAAATTGTAGATTGAGGTGAATAGTTAAAAAAATAAATTTGAGTAACGGTCTAGTGTTTATGTTATAGCTGTGCAAAATGTCACTTTATTTTCGATTTTTCTGTAAAAATGATTGCTGATTTTTCTTTTTGAAAGCATTGCGTTATTGCAAAAATCACAGACCACTCGATTCACAACTTAACTACTATGATCACATATATGATGT
>CAYYSK010000281.1:0-4034 GCA_964474345.1 uncultured Flavobacteriaceae bacterium | reverse complement strand
ATCTGGCGTCTTTGCATTAAGGATATTTCCCTGTGCATACACCGATGATGTCATTGCAAAAGCAAATGCTATTAGAACTAGATTCTTAAGATTCATAATTATAAAATTATTAGTTTGTTAACTCGATAAGAACTGGAGAAACTTTCCCCATTTTATATCCTGAATTTCCTTGTATTTGAGCTTTAATATCAAATATCTGTACCGTAGACCCTCTTTTTGCTTTTCTTAATGCAGCTTTAGCAGGACCATTCAATTTAGTACCTTGTACTAATACTGTTGCAGAACCAGGTGCTTTAAATTTAAAGCTACTTACTTTAAGATTAAGTGCAAAATCAAAATCTGGTAGCGCAGCACCTACAGGCGCTCCACCTACAGCTTCTCTTGTCATTTTTAATGCTCCAGAATCATCATTACGCATAGTTCCTACAGGACGAGGAATATTCTTAATACGGAATGTAGCTTTATCACTTACAGAACCTCCTCCATCAGGAAGTGTTGCTGATACATTGATAGTAACTTCTTTTCCAGTTCCTGGTGACATCATGTATTTAGATCCTTTTACTTGTTTTAATCCTGTACCATTTGCTTTTACTTTATTATCTGCAACACCTGCAAAAGTAATTGTCATTGGATTTTGTACTCCACGGTACACAACATTCATCTTATCTGCAGCAATTGTAGCAGAATTAGGCTTATTAATTGTTGTGAACTTTTGATCAACTTTTACTTCGATTTCTTTACCATCTTGAGGGTAAAATAATGACCCAGTAATATTATGATCTCCAACGCCTCCAGTATTTACACCTAAAACAAGTTTTCCGCCATCATAAGTCACTTTATCTTCTGGTATAGCACGTCCATCTAATTTAAGCGCTACACGAGATGGTTTTGTTGTTGCATCTACACGACCTAAAGAAAGTACACCATCAAACGTAGATCCTGTATAATAGGCACCTTTTGACGTTGTCATTACAGTTTCATAATTATCTATAGAAGCTAATTCTGTTAACTTACCAGATATCAATGTAGTCAGTAATTCATTCTCAACAACTTTAATGTCATTTTGAATTTGAGTCATCTTCGTAATAGAAGAAACCATAGGGAATCCTACAAAATGGTAATTGATATAATCCTTAGTAACTTTACCAGTCCCTTTACCTATAGTAATAGCTCCTGTATTAAAATCTTCTTTAACTTGAGAAGATAAAGTTTCGTTACCTTTTAAAAGTGTTAACATACCATTACGGTATTTATCCATTTCGTCTAAGAACTTCTTACCTTCTTTAGAGACTTTACCACTTTTGTAATATCTCTCATCAAGGAATTGCGTCTTATCCATAGACTCATATTCTTTTCTAGCATCATCTTCTATTTTATTTCCTTTATAAATAGTATTCTTTTCTGAATCTAGGAAATCATAGAATGATTGAGATAAGGCAGACGCTTGTTCAGCAGTTGCCGCTGCTTCTTTAAATGTCTCGTCCTTACTTGCTTTTGTTTTAAGATCATTAAGAGCAAGATCATTTTTAGTATCAAAACTACTATTTGCTCTTCCTAACTTTTCATTTATCGATCCAAATGCCGATAATACTTCCTTAGACATATTAAGTGCTAGCATTGCTATAAACACTAAATACATCAGGTTAATCATTTTCTGCCTTGCAGATAATTTTCCTCCTGCCATGTCTTTATATTTTTTAAAATTTAGTTATTAGTTATAGTAACTAACTTAAATTATTTAGACATTGCAGATAACATACCTCCATATACTCCATTAAGAGAAGAAAGGTTTGTCGCAAGACTTTCCATTTGTTCTTTAAGTTTTCCTGCATTAGCAGTTACTTGTTCATTAATTTCAGCTTGACGACTAGAAGACTCAACCTGTACTTTATATAAGCTATTTAAAGATTCCATTTGAGCTGCTGCCAGCGCCATTTCTTCACTATATTTCTTAGTAGAACTCATTGCTTCTACAGTTGGAGAAATTTCTTTTGCTGCTCCTTCAAAATTACGTATGCTACTTCCTAAGCTTGCCATTAACTCACCGTCAATTTTTGCTTCTTTAAGCATACTATCTAATTTTTGAGAAAGAAGACCTTCAGCATCTTTTGGTGCTTCTTTTTTTCCTCCTTTTGTTTGTCCTCCAGCTAATTCAGGGTATACTAAAGACCAATCTAGATCTTCGTCAACTGATTCAAATGCTGAAACAACAAATACTGCTGCTTCTGTAAGTAATCCAATAATAAGCATTTCGTTTCCAAAAGGCCAGTGCATAATTTTAAATAGAGCTCCTACAATTACTACTGCTGCTCCTAGTCCGTAGACCATATTCATTAGTTTCTTACCAGATTTAGATTTTGCCATGATAATTTAATTTTTAGTTAAGGTTTAGATTTAGTTTAATATAATTTGGGGTAATTAATAATATACTATTTAGGTGCTTTACGCAAGTTCACTTTTTCATCAAGTCCTAAGAAATCTTGTACAGTTCTGAAACCAATGTAGCTACGAGCTGAATCTTGGTATTCATAGTCACGAGAACTAACTTGAAGAAAATATGCTACGTCTTTCCAAGAACCTCCACGTATTACTTTTCTTCTATTAGAAATGTCATTTACATTAGGATTCATTGTAGACATATACTCGTATGAGTTAGGATCATAAGAAGACGCTACCCATTCTGATACATTACCAGCCATATTGTATAAGTTATAATCATTAGGCTCATATGCATCTGCCTCTACAGTATACAATGCCTGGTCAGCACCGTAATCTCCACGTAAAGGTTTAAAGTTTGCTAAGAAACATCCTCTATCATTTTTTGCATAAGGACCTCCCCAAGGGAAATCTCCTCCTTCAAGTCCACCACGAGCGGCAAATTCCCACTCAGCTTCTCCAGGAAGTCTAAAACGATTTACAAATTGTCTCTTTTTAGTTTTTTGATATTCATTTTTATGAAGTGTTCTCCACTCACAAAAAGCTTTTGCTTGCATCCAATCTATTCCAACTACAGGATAATCTCCGTAAGCATCGTGCCAGAAGTAATCATTGTGCATAGGCTCATTATAAGAATATGCAAAATCTTTTATCCAAACCGTAGTATCTGGATATACATTTACACGTTCTGTTTTGATATAGTCTTTACGCTTACCATTTTTTACTCTAGCAGCAGCTTCTATATCAAGATATGTATATCTAAACTCAAGTTTTTCTACATCAATGGTACGTTGTCCATTGTATGCTTCTTCAAGAGGTATATACATAGTATCCATTACTTCTGTATAGTATTCATCTGGGTAATCATTCGTATCCCAAATGATATCTATATTCTTATTAAGCTTACGACCTTCAAATCCAGTCTCGCCTAATCCGTAATAGTTATCATACATGTATTGTTGATAAGGATTTAGATTATCCGTATCTCCATCAGCAAATGCAAAGTCACCGATACCTCCACTTCCTGGGGTTTCACCTAAGTCATCTGCCATAATAGCCAGTTTTGTGCGAATTGTTGAGTCTCTAACCCAATACACGAACTGTCTATATTCTGAATTTGTAATTTCTGTTTCGTCCATGTAGAATGAACGTACGGTAACTGTCTTTGTAGGGGCATCTTCAACAGCAGCGATATCATCGTCACTTTTACCCATTATGAATGCGCCTCCTGATATAAGAGTCATTCCGAATGGTTTTTCTGGATGCCAGCTCTTGCCTTTAACTCCGACAAGTTCTCCTCGATCTCCTTTGCCACAACTGTATAACAAAGTCATTATCGCAATAAATGCAACACATTTTTTCATAGGATATAGGTTAAGTATTCTAGATTTTAGTCCGTAAACCTATTTATTTATTTTGAAATAAACAATTTATTTGACTAAAACCTTTCATTCTATTTTTAGTTAGTACTGGTTATACCTCATTCTTTTTGCGCGCTTTAAACCATCTTTCTGGGATATTTTGGTTACAACCATCTAAATAGTCTTGATGCGTGCAAGGTAATAACGTATGCCTTTTCAATTTATTATTCAAACCTG
>CAYYSK010000280.1:0-4036 GCA_964474345.1 uncultured Flavobacteriaceae bacterium | reverse complement strand
AGTATGGAGTATGTATAGAAAGTTAATATTAAATCAACTCTTAATTAGTACATAGTTACCCGAATTATGCATTAGAACTTCGTGATGAAGTGCAAAACGACAATAAACACTAGTGCTTTCTTGTTTTAAAAGTATTAAGAATCATGGCTTCTTTACAAGTAATTTCTACCTATAGAAAAGCCACTTCATTATGAAGTGGCTTAGTAATTAAAACTAAATAATTTGTTTAGGAACTAAAGAGTACGATTATCCATCAAAACGATACTGTCCGTTTTCTTCAAGATCGGCAGCAATCTGATTACGTAATGCAATTACATTAGGTTGGTTTTGATATTTAGTAAAACGTTTTAATCCCATTAACATCATACGTTGTTCGTCACCTTCAGCAAAAGAAACAATTGCTTCTTTTGCTTTCGTTTGAATAATATCTACGGCGTTAAATAAGTACAGCTGTGTCATGGCAATTTGTGTTGCTTGACTTTCTACGCCAAAACGTTTTGCATTTTTCTCAGTACGTAGTATTGCACTTTCTGACATATAAATTTCTATTAAAATATCAGCAGCGCTTATCAATAATTGTTGATGGTCTTCTAATTGTGGTCCATATTTTTGTACAGCAGCTCCAGAAACCATTAAGAATACTTTCTTAAGCTTTCCAAGTAATGCTTTTTCTTCAGAAAGAGTTTCAGAGTAATCTGGTGTCTCAAAAGAAGGAATCCCTACCAATTCTTCACCTACAGCAGTTACAGGGCCTAAGAAATCTACATGACCTTTCATCGCTTTCTTTACTAGCATTCCTACAGAAAGCATACGGTTAATCTCATTGGTACCTTCATAGATACGAGCAATACGTGCATCACGCCAAGCAGATTCCATAGGTGTATCTGCAGAGAAACCCATACCTCCAAAAATCTGTATACCTTCATCTGTAGTTTGCTGTACATCTTCAGAAACTGCTACTTTTAAGATAGAGCACTCAATAGCATATTCCTCAACACCTTTTAATTCTGCTTCTTGGTGTGAATTTCCAGCTGCTTCACGTATAGCAATACGGTCTTCTATATTTTTTGCAGCACGATAGGATGCAGACTCATCTACATATACATTGGTTGCCATAAGGGCTAACTTAGCTTTAATTGCACCAAAATCAATAATAGGCGTCTTAAATTGGATGCGTTCTTTCGCATATTTAATGGACTCATCAATCACACGACGTTGTGCATCTAGACAAGCTCCAGCCAATTTGATACGCCCTACATTTAAGGCATTCATGGCTATTTTAAACCCGTTACCACGCTCAGAAAGCATATTTTCTACAGGAACTACGGTATCACTAAAGAATACTTGGCGAGTAGAAGAGGAGTGAATACCTAATTTCTTCTCTTCATCTCCAAGACTAATTCCATTAGAAGGATCGTTTTCTACGATGAATCCTGTAATATTCTTATCATCTTCAATACGTGCAAATACGATAAATAAGTTACAGAATCCTGCATTAGAAATCCACATTTTCTGTCCTGAGATTTTGTATGTCTTCCCATCGTCAGATAGGACAGCTTTTGTTTTTCCAGAATTGGCATCAGATCCTGCACCTGGCTCTGTTAAACAGTAGGCACCAAACCACTCGCCTGTAGCTAGTTTTGGAACATATTTTTTCTTTTGTTCTTCATTACCATATAAGGTAATAGGCATGGTGCCAATTCCCGTATGTGCTCCAAAAGCGGTACTAAACGATCCAGTAGCTCCAGAGATATAATCACAGACAAGCATGGTAGAGACAAAACCCATTCCTAGTCCGCCGTAGGCTTCTGGTACGGCAACACCTAGTAAACCTAGTTCAGCTGCTTTACGCATACATGCTTCTGTAAAAGCATAATCTTTTTGCTCAAAACGTTCCCAATGTGCCCAGATTTCACGATCTACAAACTCTTTAGTACTATCACGCATCATTTTCTGTTCTTCACTGATGTCTTCTAGTGTAAATACATCTTCACATGCCGTTTCTTTTACGAGGAATTGTCCGCCGCGTAGGATATCTTTTTCTGTTGTTTCTGTGCTCATTTCGTTGTCTATTTATTTACTAAGAATATAAAACATAGATGATAGATTAAAAACGCTACATACGTAGGTCTGAGTTATCTATTGTACGATGCTTTATTATTCTTTGTTATTCTTTTTTACGCTTCCGCGAAAATTTACTTTGTTTTATATAAAATAGAGTATTACTCTATTTCTTGTTATGTGCTATTATGACTACATTTTTGAGTTTTTAATATGTTTAAAATAGAATAATACTCTATTTTTTGAATACAGATTTGCCTATAATCTATGTTCTTAAAGCCATCAGTTTTATTTCAAGAACTCATAAACCCCAGCAGCTCCTTGTCCAGTACCTACACACATGGTTACCATACCGTACTTTCCAGTCATATCACGCTTACGCATCTCATCAAAGAGTTGTACAGATAGTTTTCCTCCTGTACATCCTAATGGGTGACCAAGTGCAATGGCGCCTCCGTTTACATTTACGATATCTGGATTTAAGTCTAACTCACGCATTACTGCAAGTGATTGTGAAGCAAATGCTTCATTTAGCTCTATTAATTCAATATCTTTTTGTTGTAACCCTGCTTGTTTTAATGCTTTTGGAATAGCAGCTACAGGACCAATTCCCATAATACGAGGCGGTACACCTGCTGCTGCATAATTGACCATACGAGCGATAGGTTCTAGATTGTGCTCTTTCACCATTTCTTCACTCATGACTAATACAAAAGCTGCTCCATCACTCATTTGTGAAGAGTTACCGGCTGTTACACTTCCGCCAGCAGCAAATACGGGACGTAATTTATTTAATACAGCTGTATTGGTTCCTGCACGAGGCCCTTCATCTTTAGTAACCGTATATTTTTTGGAAGCTTTCTTTCCATTCTCATCTACATATACTTGCTCTACATCAATCGGCACAATCTGATCTTGAAAACGATCTTCTGCTTGTGCTTTTAAGGCTTTCATATGCGAGTTATATGCAAATTCATCTTGATCTTCACGAGATACCTTAAATTCATTGGCTACAGCTTCTGCTGTATTTCCCATACCCCAGTAATAATCTTCGTGCCCTGATTTTACGATGTCGTAATTTAATTCTGGTTTGAATCCTGTCATAGGTACAGAAGACATAGACTCTGCTCCACCAGCAATAATACATTCTGCCATTCCTGCTTGGATTTTGGCTACGGCCATTCCAATAGTTTCTATTCCAGAAGAACAAAAACGATTTACAGTAACTCCAGGTACATCAATAATGTCTAATCCCATTAATGAAATAAGGCGTGCCATATTTAACCCTTGTGACCCTTCAGGCATGGCATTTCCAACAATTACATCATCAATACGTTTTTTATCAAAGCTTGGCAACTCATTCATCATATACTGAATGGTTTCTGCCGCCAACTCATCTGCTCGCTTAAAGCGAAATACTCCTTTTGGTGCTTTTCCTACGGCTGTACGGTAGGCTTTTACTATATATGCTGTTTTCATAAATCTTCGATTTAGACTTAAGACTACTTCGCTGCGCTTGTTGACGTAGGACGTAGGACTAAAGTGCTTCCATAAAGCGGGTAATCATACCCTGAATAGATTGTATTTTCTTTTCTAAATTTTTAAATATTTCTTTAGAAATATATTTTATTTCAAAAGCTATAATTAATTGTGTCTCCCACTCAAATGCACTTCCTAAAGCAGTTTCTAAATACTGTTTAAAATGCTTGTCGGTTCCTTTAGCAGTTCCTTCGGCAATATTCGAAGAAACAGAAACGGCACATCTCTGTAATTGACTTGATAAACCATACATTTCTGATTTAGGAAAAGCTTTAGTTATACTGTATGTTTCCTTTGCGAGTTCAATTCCTTCACGCCAGATATTTAGTTTTCTAAAGTTATGCCTTGCAGCCATGTTACGATTTATTATTACTTTTTATTTTAATAAGAGTCTTACGTCTTTTCTACTATATTCTCAATATTGACTTAAAACTAA
>CAYYSK010000279.1:0-4052 GCA_964474345.1 uncultured Flavobacteriaceae bacterium | reverse complement strand
CTGATGATATGAACGCTACTCCAGCGATGGTTGGCGATGCAGTAAGTATTGATCCTTTTGCCGATAATGGCAATGGCGTTGATAGCGATGCTGATGGTAGTTTAGATCCAACAAGTGTAAGTTTAGTAGCTCCAAGTGGATCAACAGGCGTATTGACCGATTCCGATGGAGATGTAATAGGCTTTACAGTTCCAGGAGAAGGTGTATGGGAAGTAAACCCAGTAACAGGCGAAGTAACCTTTACACCAGATCCAAGTTTTACAGGTGATCCAACTCCCGTAAATTATACGGTTGATGATAATGATGGTAACACATCTAATGAAGCAACGATTACCTTAAATTACAATGAACCTCCAGTAGCGGTGAATGATTCAAGTTTGAATAACCCTGCGGGACCAGTAATTGTAGATGCTTTATCCGGATTGGGCGCAGATAGTGATTCCGATGGCAGTTTAGATTTAACGAGTGTTCAGTTTGTCGGGACATCAAATATAGGGGATGATTTAGTAGTTCCAGGAGAGGGGACATGGAGTGTTGATGCTACGGGTATGATTACATTTACCCCAGAAGCAGGATTCACAGCAGATCCAACTCCAATAAGCTATACCGTTTTAGATAATGAAGGGGCAGTATCAAACGAAGCTACGGTAACTGTTACTTATATGTCAGTTCCACCAGTAGCAACTGATGATATGAACGCTACTCCAGCGATGGTTGGCGATGCAGTAAGTATTGATCCATTTGCTGATAATGGTAATGGTGTTGATAGTGATTCTGATGGTAATTTAGATCCAACAAGTGTAAATTTGATACCTCCTGTCAATGCTATTAATACGATTATCGATTCCGATGGAAATGTAATAGGTTTTACAGTCCCAGAGGAAGGTGTGTGGGAAGTAAACCCAATAACAGGTGCGCTAAGTTTTATTCCGGAAACAAATTTTGAAGGGAATCCAACTCCCGTAAATTATACGGTTGATGATAATGATGGTAATACTTCAAATGAAGCAACAGTTACATTGTTATATGATAATAATTGCCTAAATGATCTTAATGCTGATTGTGATGGAGATGGAGTTTCAAATGCTGATGAAATAGCTACGGGTACAGATCCTAATGATCAATGTGATTTTGATGGATCTATTCAAGATATGGCAGCTGTATCAATAGAATGGAGAGCAGCGGATTGTGATGGGGATGGAGTTAGTAATGGTACTGAGAAGAATGATGGTACAAATTTTCAAAACCCGTGTAGTTATTTAGTTACTAGTCAAAATATAGCTATTGTTACAGCTGATTGGGCTGATATTGACTGTGATGGTGATGGTGTGACTAATGGAATGGAAGTAATAACGGATGGTACAGATCCTTTTGATCCTTGTAATTTTAATCCAAGTAATGTTACTTTAACCGTTTCTTTAGCATCTAATGCTTTAGATTGTGATAATGATGGATTAACTAATGAAGAGGAAATACTATTAGGTACAGATCCAACGAATCCAGATACAGATGGTGATGGTGTAATTGATGGGACTGAAGTTAATGATGAAACTGATCCAAATGGACAGTGTAGCTTAAATCTATCAAATCAAACGGTTCCTGTAGATCCATCATTTAGAATTGCGGATTGCGATGGAGATGGTGTTAACAATAGCCAAGAGCTGATTGATGGTACAGGTTTATTAGATCCTTGTGATGCTAATGAGGCTAGTGTAACACTATCTAGATCAGAACTATGGATGTCTGCAGATTGTGATGGAGATGGTGTTGTAAATGCTACTGAAATTGCTAATGGTACGAATTTATTAGATCCTTGTGATTTCAATAGAGAAGATATAACGTTGCCTTTAAGTGCAGAAGTTGCAGCCCTAGATTGTGATGATGATGGTATTCCAAATGGTGAAGAAACTTCGGTTATTGTAGATAATCCCAACAGTGAAGATGGAATTACTGTATTTAACGCAGTGACTGCTAATGGTGATGGAATTAATGATGTATTATTGATTAATGGTCTCGATAGAACGGTTTCTAATAGTATTGAAATCTATAATCGTTGGGGAGTTAGAGTTTTTGAAACTAGCGATTATAGAGCTTCTATCAATGGTTTTAGAGGTTTCTCAAATGGGAGAGTAACTATTTCAACAGAAGATCGATTACCAACAGGGACTTACTTCTATGTATTGAATTACGAATTGAATGGGGGTAAGGAAGTTTCAAGAGCTGGCTATATACACCTAAACTAATAATAATTATAATGACTAAGACCTTGGCTTATACTAAAGGTCTTAGTTTAAAAATTAAGATTATGAAAAACCTTTACTTTAAAAAAGGACTTATATTGATAGCAATGGTACTGTCAACTACAGTATTAATTGCGCAACAAGACCCACAATATACACAGTATATTTTCAATCAACAGGTCATAAATCCGGCTTATGTTGGATCTAGAGGCACATTGAGTATTGTAGGATTACATAGAAGCCAATGGGTTGAAATACCTGGAGCTCCAAGAACTCAAACATTAGGTATACACTCTCCCATTGGAAAATCAGGAAGAGTAGGTTTAGGAGTAAATGTAGTCCATGATGAAATTGGAATTACTCAAGAAGATTATTTAACAGCAGATTTTTCGTATACTATTCCAACATCCGAGAAAGGAAGTCTAGCTTTAGGTTTAAAAGCAGGAGTAAACTTATTAGATGTAGATTTTTCTGCGTTAAACCCGGCTCAAACAGGTATTGATCCGGAGTTACAAAATAATATTGATAATAGATTATCTCCTAATATTGGTTTGGGGGTGTTTTATTATACGAATAAATTTTATTTGGGTTTAAGTGTACCTAATCTTGTGGAAACAAATCATTTTGATAATTTTAATAACATTACTCAATCTAGTGTATCTACTATTTTACCAAGTGAAAGAATTAACTATTATTTATCTTCAGGATACACATTCGATTTATCAGATAAAGTGAAATTTAAACCAGCTGTATTATCTAAAATAGTGGGAGGATCTCCTTTGCAGCTTGATTTAACGGCGAATTTTTTGCTGTTTGATAGATTAACATTGGGTGCAGCTTATAGATGGAGTGCTGCGTTTAGTGGATTGGTTGCATTTCAAATATCAGAAGGCTTATTGATAGGTTTTGGTTATGATAGAGAAACTACCGAATTAGGCAATACTAGTTTTAATGATGGTAGTTTTGAAATATTAGTTCGATTTGAATTGTTTAACAGAGAAAAACGTCTAATCTCACCTAGATTCTTCTAACAATTGTTTATTATGAAAAAAACATATTTTTACATAGGTTTAGTACTAACTTTAGTTTCAAGTACTTTACAAGCTCAGGAAAAGAGAATAGAAAGAGCAAATAAGATTTTTAAAGACTATGCTTTTATTGATGCACAAAAAGCATACTTAAAAGTTGTAGAAAAGGGATATACTTCACAAGATCTTTATGAGAAATTAGGAGATTCATATTATTTTAATGCTGACTTGGCTTCTGCAAGTAAATGGTATGGAAGATTATATGATGAATATTTGAAAAATATGAAGTCAGAATATTTATTTAGATATTCTCATGCTTTAAAAAATATTGGTCAATACAAGCAAGCAGATAAAATCATGGAAGCTTATGATGTTGTTAGCGGGAATAAAAATATAAGAGCAGAGCTTTTTAAAAAAGAAAGAAATTATTTAGAGTTGATTGAAATGCAATCGGGTAGATTCGAAATTCTTAATGAAGAGTCTATTAATACAAAAGGATCTGATTTCGGACCTAGTTTTTATAAAAATGAATCTATATTCTTTGCTTCAGATAGATCTAATGCTAGGTTAAGAAATATTCATGAATGGACAAAAGCACCTTTTTTAAATCTATTTGTTGCAGAACGAACTTCGAGACAAAACAGTAGTTTACATAATGCAATACAAACAAAAGGAAAAGTAAATACGCGTTATCATGAATCATCTACGGTATTTACACCAGATGGAAACACTATGTATTTTACTAGAAATAATTATACGAAAAACAAACGTGAATCTAATACAG
>CAYYSK010000278.1:0-4070 GCA_964474345.1 uncultured Flavobacteriaceae bacterium | reverse complement strand
CAAAAAATACACGTACTGCATGTCCAAAAATGATAGGGTCAGAGACTTTCATCATAGTTGCTTTCATATGTAAAGAGAATAGAAGCCCTTTGTCTTTAGCATCGACTACTTGTTCCTTTAAAAAAGCAATAAGTGCTTTTTTATTCATTACCGAAGCATCAATAATTTCATCTTTTAGTACAGCAATTTCTGCTTTAAGTATGGTCTTATTTCCAGAAGTATCTGTATGTTCAATACGAACATTACCTGACTGATCTATTGTAGTAGATTGTTCGTTATGGCGAAAATCACCTTCTTCCATAGTAGATACGTGTGAAGCAGAATCTACCGTCCACGCCCCCATACTATGAGGGTTGTTTTTTGCATATTGCTTTACGGGTTTTGGTGCACGACGATCAGAATTCCCTTCTCTTAATACTGGATTTACAGCACTTCCTAAAACTTTAGAAAAACGTTTACGTATCGTTTTTTCTTGATCTGTTTCAGGTTCTTCTGGAAAATCAGGGATTGCATATCCGTGATCTTGTAATTCTTTAATGGCTGCAGTAAGTTGAGGTATAGATGCACTAATATTTGGAAGCTTAATAATATTTGCTTCTGATTTTTTTGCAAGTATTCCTAAATCAGATAGAGAGTCATCTTGTTTTTGAGCATCTGTAAGATACTCAGAGAAATTTGCAATAATTCTACCTGCTAGTGAAATATCTTCTGTGTCTATTTCAATATTAGAAGATTGAGTAAAACGTTTTACGATAGGTAAGAACGAATGCGTTGCTAGCATTGGAGCTTCGTCTGTAAACGTATATTTAATTATAGTTTTAGCATGTGCCATATAAAGAATTGTTTTAGCTTAAATCTAAGTCATAGCGAACTTAAAAAGGATTGCAAATATAGCTATTACAATGCATTTATTATAATAGGTCTACTACTAGATTGGAGTTGATTTTATGTAAAATGTATACTTATTATACGTGTGATTTGTATAAATATAACGTGATAATTCTTTATCATATAAAGACAAAAGCCATATCAACGCAAATACATGCTTGATATGGCTTTTTAGGTATCTTCTTTTACCAGTAAGAAAATTTGACGCATTTAAGTTCTATTTTAAAGCTTCTTGATGTATGTTGAATCTTTTTAATAGAGTACTTTACAAAAGTTAAATTCGAGTTTTATTTATAAAAGTATATGAGATCCCATTACTTCTTACCTTCTATTTCTTTTAATCTTTTTTCTACATCTTGATATTGAGTAGTAAGGAGTTGTATTTCTTCTTTTAACTTTTTGATATAATCTAACAATATTTGGGCTTCATCCTCATTGATTACGTTTTGTTCTTTATTTTTAAAACTATTAGCCTGAGTAAAAGTAGAAGGTATGTCTTGCCAAGTAGCATTACCGTTTGCATCAGAAGTAAGAACCCTTCCTATAGCTTGATTGCCATCTATATATTGGAAAGTACCTTCTACATCTAGCGTCGCTTCTGGAGTAGTATCACCTAATCCAGTATTTCCATTTTTTAGAATTGTAAGTGCATTACGAGTATTGTTACTAGAAGTACCTATTCCTACAGAAAAAATACGATCATTAGCATTAAAAGTTGTTGAACTTAAAGGGATGTATTGATCAGAAAAAACACCTATAGATACCTCTGCAAAAGAAGAAGCTTGCGTATTACTTCCTAATGTTGTAGATGCGCTCCCAGAAGCTGTTGTATTATCTCCCATTGCCAAAGACCTTAAACCTGAAGCTGTATTACTGTTTCCTATTGCTACAGCATCATTGTTGCTAGCAAAAGAAGATAGTCCTAGAGCTATAGAAAAATTCCCACTTGCTTCACTTGTATCTCCCATAGCAATAGAACTAGTTCCTGTAGCTCTAGTACTGCTTCCCATTGCAGTAGACGTTTGTCCAGAAGCTATAGAATTACTTCCCATAGCTACAGACATTGTTCCTGAAGCACTATTTGCATTTCCTATAGCTACGGCATGATTTTCAGTTGCTATAGAAGATCGTCCCATGGCAATAGAAAAATTGCCGCTTGCTGCGCTTGTATCTCCCATAGCAATAGAACTAGCTCCTATGGCCCTAGTACTACTTCCCATTGCAGTAGATGTTTGTCCAGAGGCTTCAGTACGGTCTCCAATAGCTGTGGCAATCACTCCGGAAGCGTTTGTACTACTTCCTATCGATATGGATGTTGTGCTAGATGCAATAGAATTACTTCCCATAGCCAAAGAACTTATACCTGAAGCCATATTGCTGTTTCCTATTGCTACAGCATTATTTGCAGTAGCTACAGAAGATCGTCCTATAGCAATAGAAAAATTGCCGCTTGCGGCACTTGTATCTCCCATAGCAACAGAACTAGTTCCTACGGCTCTAGTACTGCTACCCATAGCTGTAGATGTTTGTCCGGATGCTTCAGTACGATCTCCGAGAGCCATAGCTCTTATCCCAGATGCGTTTGTGCCATTTCCTATGGAAATAGCACTACTTTCTGATGCTATTGCAGAGCTTCCTATAGCTACTGCTTCGATTTCAGATGCAGATGTTAAGTTTCCTATAGCTATTGTATTAGCCTGAGTAGCTGTGGCAAACCTTCCCATTGCTATAGCATTATTTCCTGAGGCTATAGGTGTATTTCCAGATGCAAAAGAAAAATCCCCAATGTTAGTATCATTCCATTGATTTCCAGTAACTAAACCTACTCTAAAAGCGCTTTTACTTTTATCGAAAAAAAGACGACTATTATCTGCTACCCCTACTACATCTGAAAGTTGAGTACTCCCAAAAACAAAATCATCTTCTTCTATATTTGTTGTATTTTGAACGATACCATTAATGCTTCGAAATTCTCCATTTAACACACTTATTCGTATCCATATAATACCATTGAAATAATAGAAACCAGAAACGTTATTTTGTTGGTAAATAAGTAAACCTTCGATTGGCGCTAAAATGGCATCTCGCTCACTTTGTGACATTCTAGGGATTAGTATACCACTTGATGAGGATACTATATCTAATAATGCAGAAGGGTCAGGTGTAGTAGTACCTATACCTACCTGAGAAAATGTAATACAACTAAGTGATAAAAAATATAAAGCAATGATTTTTTTCATAAAAAGTAATTAATCTAAGTTTCCAAAAAAAATGACAAAAGACCAATGTATTTTTTAATTGCACTTAATTTTATTAGTACCAATAAAATGTGATTGAATACGGTAAAACAGGTATGAAAATCAATATTTTGATATTTCGTATATGGTAAAATTGGGACGGAATCAATAGAAGGGATAAATTGATATAATTATTTTTCTCAAAAAACAAAAGCCATATCAATGCAAATACATGCTTGATATGGCTTTCTAGGTATTTTCTTTTACCAGTAAACTAGTTACGTTTGTATTTAGGAATATTATAATCCTAAAACTGTTGAAAATACCTCAAAACATATATCAGTTACTTTAATGTTCTTGACAATATGTTTTGATGTGGTCTGTCATTTACTTAAGATTCTTCGATTTGAATAGCAAATGTAATAATTATGTATTATCACTATTGGTATTTATCTAGCTTTTGCAGCTTTTCTTATTAGCCTGACACGACCATGTCTCTTGATAATATAAATTATGTTCGAAACTTTAATGCTATTATTATATGGGCAAAAGCTCATTTATGTACTAGCATTAATTAAAAGTAGTTATTTTATAGATACAAATATAAAAATAGTATATAATTAGTTATCAACTGTTTATGAACTTAGGTTGTTAACAATTGTGCATAAAAAAACCTTCGACTCAAATCGAAGGTTTTTGTATAATGTAAAAGGGTTTTTAAGAACGCTTTTCTTTAATACGGGCTTTCTTACCAGTAAGACCTCTAAAGTAGTAAATACGAGCTCTACGTACACTACCACGTTTGTTTACTTCTATTTTTTGGATAGATGGTAAATTTAATGGGAAAACACGCTCTACACCTACAGTTCCAGACATTTTTCTAATTGTAAATGTTTGTGTTCTTCCAGTTCCTCTTAATTGGATAACAACTCCTCTAAAGAACTG
>CAYYSK010000277.1:0-4143 GCA_964474345.1 uncultured Flavobacteriaceae bacterium | reverse complement strand
GTTCTTTAATTGCATCTAAAATCCCGATACGCTTATAAGGAGCTTTGTAGTTAATTGTATTTTCGCCGAAAGGCACTTCTGAAGTACCATGGAGTTTCATAGCTACTTTTTCAAGTAACTTCTCTGTGGTATCCATCATCCATTCATAATCCTTATAGGCGGCATACATCTCCATGACAGTAAATTCAGGATTGTGTGTACGATCCATGCCTTCGTTACGGAAATCCTTTGCAAATTCATAAACACCATCAAACCCTCCTACAATTAATCGTTTTAGGTATAACTCATTAGCAATACGCAGGTATAAAGGAATGTCTAATGCATTGTGATGTGTCATAAATGGGCGTGCAGATGCACCACCTGGTATAGGTTGTAAAATAGGAGTCTCTACTTCTAAGAACCCCATCTCGTTATAAAAATCACGTATTGCTGTTGTGATTTGTGTACGCTTTACAAATGTGTCTTTTACTTTTGGATTTACGACTAGGTCTACATAGCGCTGACGATATCTTAATTCAGGATCTACAAACTCATCATAAGTATTACCTTCTGCATCTGTTTTAGGTAATGGTAATGGCTTTAGTGATTTACTTAAGAGTGTAAAATCTTTTACTAAAACGGTAATCTCACCTACTTTTGTAGTAAATAATTCACCTTCAATACCCAAGAAATCTCCTATATCCAGGAGCTTTTTAAAAATATCATTATATTTTGATTTATCCTCTCCTGTACAAACCTCATCACGATTAAAATATACTTGAATACGCCCTTCTGCATCTTGTATTTCGGCAAAAGAAGCTGAACCTTGTATTTTTTTACGCATAATGCGACCAGCAATGATCACTTTTTCCCCTTCTGTATAATCCTGTTTTATTTTAGTAGACGTACTATTTACTGGATATAAAGGAGCGGGATATGGGTTGATACCCATTTCGCGTAAGCGTGATAATTTTTCACGACGTACTTGTTCTTGTTCTGAGAGTGCCATACACTATTGTTTTAAGCGTGCAAAGATACTCCTTACGTGATTAAAATTCAATGTTATTCGTCTAAGGAATTTGCGTTTTTTGTATTCTCTTCAATTGTTACTATAGAAGATTTGATTTTTTTGTTTGTGGGTTGTAATGGTTAAAACATGTAACAATATCTGTGATTTATAGACGTATAGTATACATCAATCAAACCTACCCTGCTGTAGAAGAGGGTTTAAAATTAAATCTTATGAGTTTCTGGCGTGTACTTTTGGCCATTTTTTTTCCACCACTTTCAGTTATAGGAAGAGGGTGTGGATCAGTATTAATAGTTTTCTTACTTTGGCTGTGTGGTTGGGTACCTGGCGTTATAGCTGCCCTAGTCATACTAAATAACCCAAAATATAATTAAAATGACAAAAAAAATAATCGGATTACTCAGTTTGTTAGTCTTTGTACTAGTAAGTTGTAATGTCCAAGAACGTATTGTTTTTAATGACAATATGGGTGGTCGTTATGAAAGCTCTTTTGACTTATCAGCTATGATGAGTATTGCAGGTGATATGGGAGGCCCCTCAGATCCTGATAAAGAAATTACAAAAATGGATACGGTAGTTGTATTTGCAGATTTTATTAAAGAGTATAAAGATAGTATTGCTACATTACCTGCAGATGATAGAGCTAAAATCGAAAGACTTAAAGATTTTACGATGGCCATGAAAATGGATGAGAGTACAGGAGAGTTTAAAATGGATATTTCTAAAGATTTTGAAAAATTCTCTGACTTAGAGCGTGTTGCATATGAAATGGAACAGGTATTTGATCAAGCCAAAAGTGATGCGACTGGAGGTAAACAAACTGCTGGCCCAGGAGATGATTTAATGTCTATGGATAAGGTCGTGTATACTTTTGAAAATAATACATTCAGAAGAACAGATCCTAAAAGTTTAAGTGAACACTTAGAAAATGAAGATCTACTTAAAGAAGAAACACGTCTTGACCTTGAAGAATTAAAAAATAACGTAGAAGAAGATGAGAGCGATAGTCAAGAAGATGCTATGCTTAAGGGAATGATAGGAGAGTTTGCCCAAGAATTTGAAAACTCTAAAATGAAATTAGAGTATGTATTTCCTCGTAAAGTAATATCAGTTTCACCAGAAGGGGCTATTATTTCTAAAGATAGAAAAACAGTAACCTTTGAAGTGTCTTGGCAAGATCTTTTAGAAGAGAAAACAAATGTTCTTGAGAATTTTGAAGTTGTATTAGAAGACAAATAAGTCTTTGTATTTATTTTAACACAAAATCCATCTAAACAGTGTTTAGATGGATTTTTGTTTCTACGTATCTTTGTAATGTGAATAAAACAATTCAACTTCAGGACCTAGGTAACCGAGATTATAAAAAAACTTGGGATTATCAAGAAAGGCTGTTTAAAGAAATTCTAGATATAAAAATTAAAAATAGAAGAGAAGATGCAGGGCTAGAAACACCTAATTATTTTCTATTTGTAGAACACCCTCATGTATTCACTTTAGGAAAGAGTGGGGATTTTGATAATTTGCTTGTCAGCGAAAAAGAACTAGCCGAAAAAAATGCAACATTTTATAAAATAAACAGAGGAGGTGATATCACTTATCATGGACCAGGACAAATTGTTGGATACCCTATTTTAGATCTTGAAAATTTCTTTACAGATATACATAAGTATTTACGATTGTTAGAAGAAATGGTGATTCTAACGTTAGCAGAATATGGACTTACTGCTGAGAGGTCTCCTGGAGAAACTGGGGTTTGGTTTGATGTAGGAACTCCATTTGCTCGTAAAATATGTGCAATGGGCGTACGAGCTAGTCGTTGGGTAACAATGCACGGATTTGCATTCAATGTAAATGCAGATTTAGGGTATTTTGATTTAATGATTCCTTGTGGAATAAAAGATAAGTCAGTCACTTCTCTTAATGTAGAATTGGGAAAAGCTACAGTAGATGAGGCCGAAGTAAAGGAGAAATTATTGAAGCATTTTACAACTTTGTTTGAGGCTTCTTTTTTATTATAATTTTAAAAATACAATTAGTGTACAGTATTTTTGTGTTACAAATCAATCCCGTCCAAAACGTTTTTGATTGTTAATTTCTGTATTTGATTATCAGCGCTTTATGTTTAAATAAAGTTGTTTTTGAAAACAACCCCTCTAATATTTCTCAAAATTGCTTTTAGCTGTCTTAAAGGTTTGAGAGTTTAAATTCCCTAAATTCCCTAAATTCCCTAAATTTTATTAGTATTTATTGCAAAAAAAATGTGATTTAAAACCTAAGTCGATTATTCTAAAATAATCTATGCTGTCCTAAACGATTTCGAAATTATTTATTTAGGACGGGATTGGTTACAAATATATAGACAACATATACAAAGAGAAATAATAAGTGTAACTTCAAGAACAGCTCTTACTTATGCTCAGTTTATTGTAGATGAAGAAAAATAACTTGAAGTCATGACTAATATAGAGATAATAACTTGTGTGATTATAAATTCTTAAACTATTTAAACTTTGAATGTGACATAAAAGAAAATCATGATATTAATTAGTGAAACTCGATTTTGAGAAGCCTGTAAAATGCACTAAAAATCACAAGTTGAATTAATCTCGCTTTTTCAGCAGGGTCTAGATTTAATAACTATATTACGATTTATTTAATTCTGAAATTTAAATCGAAATAATCTGTTGTTATATCGAATTCAAAGTTTAAATAATGTTTATTGTCAACTGGGGTTGACAGTGCCTCCTTGACTGACTTCAGACTCTATTTCAACGTCACCACCAATAGTACTATTTCCACCCATAAGTGTTTGCGGGTTTAAGATTTCAAATTTTTCAAATTTTTTAAACATAAAAATATAATTTTAAAGATTATATAGAATAACTCTATAGAAGTTAGGTTATTGTGCGGTAAAGTATAAAGAATGATATTTAGTTAAATTTCAGTTTTTCTATTAATTAAAGTAGTTGTGGTTAATAATTTGTTTGTATGTCCGTAAGTAGTCCTAAAATGAATTAATTTTCGTATATTATATTGAATTTAAGCAGATTAAATATGGATATATTTTCTTTTGGAGTACACTTCACGGATGAAACAAGCTGTCGATTGCATTTTAAGGAACAACGAGACAAACA
>CAYYSK010000276.1:0-4199 GCA_964474345.1 uncultured Flavobacteriaceae bacterium | reverse complement strand
CACTACACTGTATTTTTTACTTTAACCATAGCGATGCTATGCTAAAAGCAAGAAAACACTAGTGTTTATTGTCGTTTTGCACTTCATTACGAAGTTCTAATGCATAATTCGGGTTAATCTCTAATTTCGTTAAGTTCTCTATTTTTAGTATGTGCATATTTGAAACCACTTTTCCACCATTCTGTCATTTTCTCTTTATTAAAAATCAGTGAATTTGTAGTAAGTACAATAGGTGTGTAATACAAATTAATAATTGCATCTTTATTACCTGCAGCAAACTTTCCTATAGCAATATTTTGTTTCTCAATACGGTCAATCATAAACGAATGTAGATTGGTAATCAACGAGAATACATTCTTAGAAGGCAAACTATTATAATAGGTAACTTCTGTCTCTAGGATAATCACATCTATCTCTGTTGCCCCTCGATCTACCGCTTCTTTGATAGGAACCATACTCCCAAAACCTCCATCTGCATACTCACATCCATCTTTTTTTACAAGGCTCATAAAAGGAATGTAATTACACGAAATCCATATCCAATCACAAAAATCTTCATAAGACACATCTTTGATAGATTTGTACTCTGTCTCGTGTAATGAAAGATTAGATACCGTAACAACAATATCTTTATGGCTTTGCTTAAGCTCTTCAAACTCTTCTGGAGTGAGTAGTGCTCCTATGAGTTCTCTTAAGTTTTGGCTTTCGCCAAAAGTTTTTGCTCCTCTCAAAAAATTACGTAATACACTCCAATGATTAATTCCTATTTGTTCTTGACTCCATTTATCTTTTTTGGTTATAAAAGGGCAATTACTAAATATAGATGATTGATTTACAGAAGTGTAAGCCTCTTTTATTTTTTGAATTTTCCCTAAGGCTAAATGTGAGATTAATAAACTTCCCGTAGACGTACCTATAAACAAGTCATAGGTATGTCCCAACTCTTCCATCAAGTATTGTGCTACGCCTCCACCAAAAGCGCCTTTACTACCTCCACCAGAAATGACCAAAGCCCTCATAATTTTTCTTTTTTTAGGAAAATTTAGACGGTCGAAGATAGGACTCCTTGCTTAGTTTATGAAATCTTACTTACGATTATATAGGAATCAATATCAAAAAGAGAATACGCCTCCATTTCTTGTCTCTCCTTTACTTCCTAAAGTATTAAATTTCCAACTAAAACTTAATAAGAAGTATTGTTCTAGTACTGTACTTTGCACATCTTGTATAAAGTTTGCATTAGCATTACGACGTGCATTTGTGTTTTGATTAAGCACATCATATACCTTTAAGGTTATCGTAGCTTTATCTTTTAAGAAACTATAAGCTACAGTGCTATTCCAAAACCAAGCACTTTGTTGGAAACCAGGGGCGACATTAGGATTGTTACTATAGTTTATCTCATTACGCCATTCTACCTGCTTTGGGATAAAAAGTGCCGTACTTAAACTTAAATTATGTCTTAAAAATTCTTGATCTTCAAAAGCATCTATCCCAAAAGTCGTATTTGAAAAATTCAAATTATAACGTGGTCGTATTTCAAAAAGGTTTTTCCAAGTAAATGATGCATTTATATTAGGGCCTATAGATGTGGTCCTACTAGCGTATTGAATATTATTATTAAAATTGATATTTCGATTTGCATTTATATTAACTCCTGCTCCATACTTTATAGTTCGAATAGAATCTAATTTTGAAGATTTATTATATCCTCCATTTATACCTACTTGATAATTACCATCTACATTTTCATAAGTAGTAGAACGTACTAAATTTTCATCAACAGTGGTTCTGGTAACAATAGCATCATTTTCTATATCTCCATTAAAATTAGCATAATACCCACCTCCTTTTTGGAAATCATAATTATTAAAACCTCCAAAAAAACTATGACTATTTGAAGGAGCTAGATCAGGATTTCCTAGTCGTATATTTAATGGATCAGACACATCTACAAAAGGATTTAACTGCGTAACTTCAGGAGGTCTATTACTTAAATTATATCCAAAGTAAGAGGACATTTTTGGTGAAAAACTATAATTAATATAAGACGACAATTCTACAGCTTCAAAATCTTGTGAAATTGTAAATTCTGGCCTTAAAAAATCTTCATTTTCTAAAGTTCTAAATACATATCCTGTCCCAAAACTTATATTAAACTTTTCTGTATTATATGATAAGCTTACTTCTGGTGTCGTACGTATATTACGGCCTTCAAAGTCTGTACTAAGATCTATATTAAAAGTATCAAATTGTTGTGTATTTTCATCAAAATCAAATGTACTTCGCTTTCTTGTTCTATTATCATTACGATGTCCTAATTTAAGGTCTAGAAATAGTTTTTCTGCAATTAAAGGGTATCTATACGTAATTCCTAGATTATAACCATCTACTCCAGACTCTCCATCTGTAAATTGATCTCTATTAATCAATGAAGGATCATCTCCAAAAATTTCTGTTTCAGATTGAATAAAATCTTCAGATTCTTCTCTATTAAACTCATTTTGCAACCTAAATTTCACAAAGGATCCTTTCTTTCCAAAACGTTTTGTTAGGCTTAATCTATTCTGAAAGTTTCCGCTAGTATTTTTTGTCCTATTATTAGTACTGGACTCATTAATACGATCACCTAAATTATCTAAAGATTCTTCTGTTGAAGAAAATCTATTTTCACTACGAGCTAGTCTAAAAGCAGGTTTTATATTTATCAAAAAAGTAGAATCCACTTTAATATTAAAATTGAGATTTACTGCATGATTATCTGCATCTCCATCTGACCTTGAAGTACTATTTGTGAAGAAACGTCTATCTGGTAGAATATTTTCTCGTTCTGTACGTACCTCATCAAAAGAATTTGCACCAGAATAGAAATAATCTGCAGATACATCTACTTTTTCCCCAATGACATCAGCATAGTTTGCGCCTGCATTTCTACTATTGACAATACCTTGTCCACCTCCAAAATTACGTCCATCTATTCCAAAAGGATCATTACCATTAAAGAATACTGAATTTCTTCTTCCAAAAAACTTTTGAATCTCTCCAAAACTAAACCCTGGTGAATTAAGATTATTTCCACCTCCAAGAATACTGATACGCCTATCGTTATCAAATACATTTACAATTCCTGCAAATTCAAATCGTTCATTGGTTCCACCTCCAGCAGCAACTCTACCAAAAACACCTTTGTTATTTTCTTCTGAGATTGTTAAGTTAATCGTTTTGTTTTCCTTATCGCCTTCTTCTCCTGCAAAAGCCTCATCATCTGTTTTTGTATCTGTTACTTGAATTTTTTCTACAATTTCTTTTGTAAGATTACGTGTAGCAATAGTAGGATCATTTCCGAAAAACGGTTTTCCATTAACAAGTATTTTATTTACTTCTTTACCATTTACAGTGATTTTTCCGTCTTCATCTACCTCTACTCCTGGAAGTTCTTTTAAGAGATCTTCGATATTTGCATCTTTCTTTGTCTTAAATGATTTTACATTAAACTCTAATGTATCTTTCTTAACTGTAATAGGGGCTCTGCTTTTAACCACAACTTCATCTAATGTTGCCACGTTGAGATCTAAAGAGATATCTCCTAAATCTATAATAGGTTCTGTCAAATCAATAACTTGTCTATAGTTTTCATATCCTACAAATGATATATTAACAGAAACTTTCTTATAATTTGTTTTACCCTCTAGAGAAAATGCTCCTTTTGCATCTGTAATTGTATAGGTGATTAATGTAGTATCTTTTACTGTTTCCATAAAAACAGTAGCCGCTTCTAAAGATTGTTTTGTGGTTTTATCTTTAAGAACTCCTGTAATTTCAAAGTTTTGAGCTTGTGAATAACTACCTAAAAAAAGGAATAACAAAAGAGTAACAGCAAGTGATTGTGTCATATAAACAAATGGTTAATTGATTGATTGATTGATGATCTAATAACTGAAACATTTGCCAAATAGCATATAGTCTTAACATAGTTTAGCAAACAATTAACATAACTATAAAATTGATGTTTTATTCTTGATATGTTCTATTTATATAGAATATAAGGTATTTAATTATTACAATCTCATTAAGGCCAGTTAAGGAATGGGGTTGATTTTTAGGTTAGAGCTTTTTTAAAAAATATCTAAATGCGTTAAACCCGAATTATGCATTAGAAAATCTATTACAACTTGAATGTACTGCAAAATATACCGTTG
>CAYYSK010000275.1:0-4213 GCA_964474345.1 uncultured Flavobacteriaceae bacterium | reverse complement strand
TTTTTCTATTTTTTTATACACCTCTTACCTAATTTTACAATCTCAAAACGCAGTTGTGGGTATACACAATCTTTACAAATACCCATACACTTACAGACACTAGTCAGAATACCTAGTATCAAATTATTAATTAAAAACAATGCTTTATGAGTGATACCAATATGCCTAAAAGAGATCTGGGGGAAACTCCAGCGACGCCAGATATAAGTAGTTTAAATACTGCAAATACACAACCTATAAAAGGTGCTTTATCGATAGGAGGAATCCAGGTCATAAATCCTACTAAAAAAGAGGAAGAGGGCGCTTTCGCGAAAGCTATAAACAAAGAGTATAATGACGCTAATATGTATAAATAATATGGACAAGAAAAACATACAAAAATTAAAAGCTATACACGGAGAAATCAAAAAGTATAGTGCAGAAGATGACAGTTTTTACACCTTATGTAAAACACCAAGTGCTTCCATATTTCATGAATATAAAGAGCGTTACAGCGATAATGTGTATGAAGCATTGGTATATCTTTTTGAAGCATGTGTGCTGTCTGAAGAAACATACGATCAAGATTTCAAACTCTCTGTAGCAAATGCTATTGTTAAAGATGTAAAAGATGCCAGTAGCTTTTCTATAAGCGCTACACCACATGAAGATGAATTCAAAAAATCGGCTGCACTCATACGACAAGCATTTCATATAGATCCATATCAACTTCCTATTGACGAATATTACAAACTTCTGGAAGAAGCATTATGGCTACAAAAACATCAAAACACACAACTAGAGGCTGTATACCTGAATGCCTTTGCAAAAATATATTCAAATTAAAAAAACAACTATGGGATTTACAATCAATATAGACGACATTTTAGACGGGAGAGATAGTTCTTTTACACAAGGGTCGTTAGAAAATGCTATTAATTTTAATGATTCAGAAGGACAAGACTTTATCGTAGATACTGGAGGTGAATTTGATCAACGTGTCTTTGCTCCATTAATTTTTGAGCCTTTAACACGTCCAGAAATCACATTACCAGAATTACGTATAGATGCAGTAACCGTGTCTCTAAATCGTTCTAAAAGTATTAATAAACAACGTATTGAAGGAAGAGAGTTTTCTGTAAAAGAACATATCACCAATGGTGATTTTAGCATCTCTATAGAAGGACTTATTGCTAGTGATAGAGGAGATACAAACTACCCTAAAGACAAATTATTCTTACTCAAACAATTTTTGAATGCGCCGTACACACTTACTGTAACTCACGCTATTTTAAATCGTTTTGGAGTATATCAACTCGTAATAGACTCATATTCAATCCCTTCTATAGAAGGAACTAAGAATATTCAAAAATTTTCGGCTAGTGCCACATCAGATGAAACCGTTGAATTAATTATAAGAGATAATGTTTAGTTTAAATGCAAGAATTATAGTGTATGAAACGGTCAATTTAATACCTACACCTGTTTCATATGAATTTGATTATGTCAAAGATGTTAGTATTACATCATCTTATGACACTTTAACAGATACTGCTACGATTATAATGCCTAAAAAGGTATTTACAAATCTAGAAGAAGAGTTTAATCCTTCTCAATTTAATAACATCAATAACCGTGATCGAATTCTATCTATTCACGATTTTTTCAAATTAGAAAATTTTATAGAAATTTTCTTAGGATATGATGGTGATTATAAACCTGCTTTTAGAGGATATATTACGTCTGTAAAAGGAGATGCGCCTGTCACTATTATGTGTCAAGATGCTATGTATGCCTGTAAAAAAGTAAAAGCTGTCGTAGATAATTCACTAAATACTGCTGCAGATATCCTTAACATTATTGCAGAAAATCCATCTGTAAATATAGAAGCTTTCAATCCTAGAGAGTTTTTTACAGAACGACTTACAGCTTTAGGGTTTCCATTTAGAATCAATGCACTAGATGAAAATTTAGGTTCTATGGTCATTAAAAGAGGACAAAGTATTTGTCAATTATTTGATGAGCTTAAAAAACATGGAATCCGTGCTTTTTTCAAGATGGAAGCTTTAGGACCCGTTTTGACTATTACAAATAACCCTCAGCAATATGGTATTCAAGAAATTGGAAATTTTATAGATCGCAATTTTATAGAAACACCTTTAGTGGGTGAAGTAGTAAAGCGACTTTTTAATGAAGGATTGCAGCTCTTAGAACCTGTATTATCATCTATTAACGAAGCCTTTAGCAGTGATCAGTTTTTAGGAAGTGCACGTTTTCGCTTTAAGCACAATATCATTGATGATAATCTAACTGTTGTAGAAGAAGAGGTAAAAAACACGCGTATTCGAGTAGAGAAGTATTTTAAAAATTCAAATACACCTATTCAAATAGAAATAGGAGATTCAGAAGGGCAATTAGAAAAAACATATGTCTTACACGCACAAGATGAAGATCTTCCTAATGATTCCATTCTTTTTAATGCTGAAAAATTAAAAGTAGAAGCAGAATTAATACAATATGCTGCTTTTAGGGCACTGGAAAGAAGAGTCACAGGGTTAAAAGGAAGTTTTACCACATTTGGAGAGCCTTTTATTAGACCTACAGATAGAGTAACATTAGACAATGCTGAAGACAAAGAGAAAAATGGAACTTTTCAAGTAAAATCAGTAAAACGTACCTACGGATTAAATGGATATAGACAAGAGATTGAGTTAGGACGAAAAATAGAAATAGTATGATACAGTTTAAAGATTTAATACAAGATATAGCTGAAAAAGGTGCCACGATTCAAACGTGTGCTGCACGAGTTGTAGCTGTTAATGCACCGCAAAATGCAATACATAGCCCCGAAGATGTTTTTACTGTAAATGTAGTACGTCCAGACGGAGCCATGATAAAAAATGTGCGACTTAAGGCCTCTATACAAGAAGAAGAACAAGGAGTTGTGAGTATTCCCAAAATAGATAGTTGGGTACTCGTTTCTATTATTGACAATGTAGAGACACGTGCTTTTATCTCACAATGCTCAGAAGTAGAACGTACGTTTGTACGTTTTAAAAATGATAGTAATCAATATTTAGAAATTGATAGTAATGCAGATCAATTTCATGTTCTTTTTAAAGAAGCAGAATCTTCGATACCAGGGCAACCTCCTACAGCGTTTAAATCTATTGCCAAAATAGAATTTAATAGTTTAGAATCACAAAACTCGGGAGATCATCCGAGTATGAGTACTACATTTTATGATACTGATGGAAGACTACTTTCAGAAACAATAACAAATGGACAACAGCAAAAAACAGTACTTAATTCTATCCAGAATGAAGAAGCTGTAGCACGTGTATGCTTTAATCTCGACACAACAAGTGATTCTATAGCAACTCTCCATTTTACAGATGCAGATGGCGCTAGTAAACAAAAAATAGATGTCACAGAACTAGGAACGACGATAGCCATTAATGAAGATGTCACTGTGGTAAACCTTCAAGAAAATGATTTGACAATCACTACAGAAAGTGGCGATGGATTTAAAGCCTCCATAAAAAATGATGAAGTACTCTTTTCTAAAGAAGGAGGGTATAGTGCATCTGTAAAAGAAAGTGAAGTACTCATTACCAAAGATGATCTCAATTTTAAATTGGCAGATCTTGTTACAATAGAAAAAGGAGGTGTAAATCTTGGCACTGAGTTACAGACATTAATTACTCAATTGCAAGCACTTACAGTACCTACCCCAGCAGGACCCTCTGGACCTCCTATCAACGCACCTAGCTTTGCTACTATAGGAACAAATTTATCAAATCTCTTAGTTTAATCAATAAAAAATAAACATCATGGCATTAAAAACATCAGACTTACAAAATGATATAAAGACTTTATTACAAAACACAGTAAATAACAATGATTCTATAGACGATGTTGCAAGTGCACTAGCGAGTGCTATAGAGGCTTATGTGAAATCTGGAATGGTAATGACAACAGTAACTACAGCTGGAAGCGCGACCGCACAAACAGGAACAGGAACAGGAAATATCATATAACTTGGGGAGAGTTTGAGACTAGCAGATTCCGGTACACTTCAAAGCGCCGGATAGTTAAGTTGGTGCATTTTTTAGAGTGGTATTTTTCTTCATGACCACTCCATCTGCTAGTCTCTAAACTCTATTAGAAACACACAGTAATTGTACTTAAACTCGAATTATGCATTAGAACTTCGTAATGAAGTACAAAACGG
>CAYYSK010000274.1:0-4274 GCA_964474345.1 uncultured Flavobacteriaceae bacterium | reverse complement strand
TAAAAGGTATGATGTAATATATCAAATAATTATAGCATATCTAAGGAGTGACTAAATAAACAATGAGCAATTTTTATAAAGTAATAGAGAAGTAATCAACTTTATTTATTAGTTAGGCTGCTATCAGTTTATCTAGTGTTTCTCGTACTTTATCACTATTCCAGTCTGCAGCACCTTTTTCTTTGATTACAATTTTTCCAGTTTTATCAATAATATAATTGGTAGGAATACTGCGTTCATACAATTGTTCTGGAGTTTCCATTTGTGGTAATACTGCTGGAATATTAAGTTGTTTACGTTCTAAAAAACGTTTCACTTTATCAGGTTCTTCTTGCGTAATTAGTACAAAGTCTACTTTATTACCATAGTCTGTATATAATTTTTCAATACTTGGTAATTCTGCAATACAAGGAGGGCACCAAGTAGCCCAATAGCTTATAAAAGTCACCTTCCCCTGTCCTATTTTAGCATCACGAGAAAGGCCATTTATAGATGTAATTTTATATGTAAAAGGTTTCAATTGGGTTTGGTCAGCTTTCGCGAAAGCGGAAGGAGAAAATATTTTAACCTTTAAGCTATTAATAGCTACCTGAATAGGTTTTCTTGTCTGTGGTATAATAAGTAAAACAATAAACACTATAAAAAGGGTATTCTTTACAGAAAATTTTTTCTTATTCATAATACATCGTTCATTAGTACAAGATACATATTAATCAACTTGTTTAATACGAATCTCTTTTCCATTAAAATCAAGAATATTCACTGATTTCAATTCATTTAAAATTGTATTAAGAGTAGGTCTTGATGTTCCTATTAATGTAGCTATATCTTTTTGTGTATAGGGATGATTTATGACCGTATCTCCAGTATCTGGGCAACAATATCCATAATCATCCTCTAGTTCCTTTATAAACTCTATGATACGTGTTTTAGTATCTTTAAACAGCAATACTTCAAGTCTGCGTTCTAGTTTTTTAAAACGTAGTCCTAAAAACTTGTACATCTTAAGATTAAATGATTCATTGTCTCTCATTAAATTTTGCATAGTCTCTACAGGAACAGGACAAATAGAAGTGTTGTGATCTATAGACTGTGCAAATTCATTACAGCTTTCTACTCCTAAGATCGCTTTTTCTCCAAAAAGTTCACCTTTGGTTAATATAGCTTTGATAATTTCTTCACCATTTTCACCATAATACCCAAGTTTTACTTTTCCTTTTTCTATAAGGTACACTTTATTTGCAGTATCTTTTTCAAGGTAGATGTAATCTTTCTTCTTGTATTTAGAGAATGTGTGGGATTTTTTAAAGCGTTTAAATTTATGAGGACATAACATCCCAAATATGTTTACATCTTCAAAAAACCAAATTTTTGCCATGTTGTAGGAGGTAGTTTTATACTGGGTCGTAGCATATAGTATATTCTTACAAAAAAAGCTACTCATTTTGAGTAGCTTTTATATTCTAGTCTATTTAATCTTAATTAAGCAGCGTTTTCTTTTTTAATTAAGTTAAGTGCACTTCCTTCATTATACCAATCAATTTGAGATTGATTATAAGTATGGTTCACTTTAATTGTATCTTTTGTACCATCTGCATGAACGATTTCTATCGTTAATGGTTTTTCAGGAGCAAATTCACTAAGGTCTACAAAATTGAAAGTATCATCTTCTTTAATCAAGTCATAATCAGCCTCATTTACAAATGTCAATCCAAGCATTCCTTGTTTTTTAAGATTCGTCTCATGGATACGTGCAAAACTCTTTACGATCACTGCAGCAACTCCTAAATGACGTGGTTCCATAGCTGCGTGTTCTCTAGAAGATCCTTCTCCATAGTTATGATCTCCTACAACTACAGTATGAATTCCAGCAGCTTTATAAGCACGCTGTGTATCTGGAACACCACCATACTCACCATCTAGTTGATTCTTTACAAAATTTGTCTTTTTATTATATGCATTTACTGCACCAATAAGACAATTGTTTGAAATATTATCTAGATGTCCTCTATAACGTAACCAAGGCCCTGCCATAGAAATGTGATCTGTTGTACATTTCCCAAAAGCTTTAATTAAAAGTTTTGCGCCATTAATTTCGTTTCCTATAGGCGTAAATGGAGTTAATAATTCTAAACGCTCGCTCGTAGGACTTACAGTAATAACGACATTGCTTCCATCTTCTTCTGGAGCAATGTATCCATTATCTTTCACTTCAAATCCTTTAGGTGGTAATTCCCATCCTTTAGGTTCATCAAACATAATTTCTTGCCCTTCTTCATTGATTAAGGAGTCTTTAAGTGGATTAAAATCCAAACGTCCTGAAATAGCAATAGCAGCTGTAAGCTCAGGTGAAGCTACAAAAGCATGTGTATTAGGGTTTCCATCTGCACGTTTTGCAAAGTTTCTATTAAAAGAGTGAACTATACTATTTTTTGGTGCATTTTTAGGATCACTATAACGTGCCCATTGTCCGATACATGGTCCACAAGCATTTGTAAATATCTTAGCATTTAAGTTTTCAAATACTTCTAGAATACCATCTCTCTCTGCTGTATAACGTACTTGTTCAGAACCTGGATTAATCCCTAGTTCGGCATTCATTTTAATTCCTTTATCAAGTGCTTGTTGTGCTATAGATGATGCTCTTGACAAATCTTCATATGAAGAATTTGTACACGAACCTATAAGTCCCCACTCTACTTGAAGTGGCCATTCATTCTTTTGTGCTCTATCGGTCATTGCCGTACCTACAGATGTAGATATGTCTGGCGTAAAAGGTCCGTTTAATAATGGTCCTAATTCAGATAGATTAATCTCAATTACTTGATCAAAATATTGCTCTGGGTTTGCATATACTTCTGCATCTGCAGTAAGGTACTCTTTTACTTGGTTTGCGGCATCTGCAACATCTTCTCTGTCAGTTGCTCTCAAATAACGCTCCATAGATTCGTCATATCCAAATGTAGAAGTGGTTGCCCCTATCTCTGCTCCCATATTACAGATTGTTCCTTTACCTGTACAAGACATTGCTGTAGCTCCAGGTCCAAAGTATTCTACTACAGCACCAGTTCCTCCTTTTGCTGTTAAGATTTCTGCTACTCTAAGAATTACATCTTTTGGAGCTGTCCAACCGCTTAGTTTTCCAGTAAGTTTTACTCCGATAAGTTTAGGAAATTTAAGCTCCCAAGCCATACCAGCCATGACATCTACTGCATCTGCACCTCCTACTCCTATAGCGATCATCCCTAAACCTCCTGCATTTACAGTATGAGAATCTGTTCCAATCATCATTCCTCCCGGGAATGCATAATTTTCTAAAACTACCTGGTGTATAATACCTGCTCCTGGTTTCCAAAAACCGATTCCATATTTATTTGATACTGACTCTAAAAAGTCAAATACTTCTTTACTTACATCATTAGCGCGTAATAAATCTTTACCAGCACCCTCTTTTGCTTGGATCAAATGATCACAATGTACTGTTGTAGGAACAGCTACTTTATTTTTACCAGCCTGCATAAATTGTAACAGAGCCATTTGTGCTGTTGCATCTTGACAAGCGATTCTATCTGGGGCAAAATCTACATAATCTTCACCTCTTTCAAAAGGTTTTGTAGGAGTACCTTCCCATAAGTGAGAATATAAAATCTTTTCAGAAAGGGTTAATGGTCTTCCTACAAGGTTACGGGCAGCATCTACACGCTCTCCCATTCTTGCGTAGACTCCCTTGATCATTTCTATATCAAATGCCATATGCTTTGGTGTATTAAGTTATTTACGAGTTATTAGACTTATTTTCGATCTCGCGAAATTACAAAATCGCAATGAGAAAGACAATAATAAATCTGTCGGTATACTGATCAAGAACTTATAGAGAATACCATAAAAATCATCTTGAAAAAATACGATGATTACAAAAAATGATGCTTAAAATTATGAGGTATATAATTTTGAACCTTTTAGAAGGTGTATTATTGTATACGCTTTCGCGAAAGCATACTTCTATTATAAATAATTAGACTTCAAAAAACGTTAAAAAAGACTTTGTATAATATCTTCTATACTTAACCCTTCTGCTTCTGCTTTATAATTTTTAATCAACCTATGTCGTAAAATACCTGTTGCTACAGCTTTTACATCTTCAATATCTGGAGAGTACTTTCCATGTACAGCTGCGTGAGTTTTTGCTCCAAGAATTAAATTTTGAGAAGCTCTTGGCCCAGCACCCCAATCTACATAATCATTTACAATCTGTGCTGCAGCTTCTGTCTTTG
>CAYYSK010000273.1:0-4325 GCA_964474345.1 uncultured Flavobacteriaceae bacterium | reverse complement strand
GATTAGTGGGCGAAGCAGAAAAAAGTATTTCTGAGGGGCCACGATCAAGAACTGTAACTATCAGACCTTCAGATTTTCATCTGGTTACTCCTAAAATGGTTGTCAAAGAAGGAGCAAAACTTCAAGTTGGCGACGAATTATTCTATTCTAAATCACAAGAACAAATGCGCTTTGTGTCTCCAGTAGCGGGAACGCTTACAGAGATCAAACGTGGTGCTCGACGTGTTATTACAGACCTTGTCATTGAGGCAGATTATGGAGGAGGAGTAAGAGACTTTGGAAAATTAAAGCCTTCTGCATCGTCAGAAGAAATCAAAGAAAAACTACTTTCTAGTGGATTATGGCCGTTTATAAAACAACGCCCTTATGATGTGATTGCAAATCCAGATAATGAGCCAAAAGCTATTTTTATCTCAGGAATCAATACAGCGCCACTTGCGCCAGATTTAGATTTTATTCTTTCTGGAAAAGAAACTGAATTGCAAACAGCAGTAACAGCATTAAATGCACTAACTTCAGGAGGTGTTCATGTATCTATAGGGTCAAATAACTCTCTATTTACAGGCCTTAATGATGTGGTGACACATACTGTTTCTGGGCCGCATCCAGCTGGAAATGTAGGAACACTTATCAATAAAATAAACCCTATCAATAAAGGAGAAACAGCTTGGACAATTTCTGCAAGTGATCTTGTTATTATAGGAGAATTATTCCTAACAGGAAAATTTAATGCAACTCGTATTATTTCAGTAGCTGGTTCTGGAGTTAAAAAACCATCATACTATAAGACAATCATAGGAGCAGAGGTTTCTACATTTGCTTATGATGCTGGTGTTGATGGAGATACTAATCGATTTATCTCTGGAAATGTACTTACTGGAACTCAAATAAAACCAGACGGTGCTTTAGGATATTATGCAAATGAGTTTGTAGCTATTCCAGAAGGAGACGATTATGAATTATTTGGATGGAATAAACCTGTTTTCAATAAAATATCTCCATCAAGAGCACTTACATTCTCTTGGATGCAACCTAAGAAAAAATATGACCTAGACACCAATACAAATGGTGAACATCGTGCTTTTGTAGTTACTGGTAATTATGAAGAAGTATTTCCACTAGACATTTTTCCATTACAAATAATGAAAGCTTGTATGGTAAATGACTTAGATGAAATGGAAGCTTTAGGTATGTACGAAGTAGCGCCAGAAGATTTTGCATTAACTGAGTTTATCTGCGTATCAAAACAACCACATCAAGATATCATCAGAAAAGGTCTTGACTTGATGTATAATGAAATAGGATAAGTGATGGGATTAAAACAAAACTTACACAAAATTAAAATGAAGTATGAGGGCAAGAAAATGGCCCCTGCATTTAATGCAATTCATACTTTTTTATACAGCCCTAATGAAACAACACATAATGGAAGTCACATTAGAGCCGTAGATGATTTAAAGCGTACCATGAATACTGTAATTATGGCATTAGTGCCATGTTTAATTTTCGGTATTTTTAATGCTGGATATCAGCATTATCTTGCTGTAGGAGATATAGAACAAGTAACTAGTTTCTTTAGTGGAGACTTCTGGAGTTTACAAAACTTCTCAAAAGGAGCATGGAAAGTATTACCGCTTGTAGTTGTTTCTTATGGAGTTGGACTTCTTGTAGAGTTCATTTTTGCAGTAATAAAAGGTCACGAAGTAGAAGAAGGATACCTTGTAACTGGAATGCTTGTACCTCTTATTGTTCCTGTAGATACACCGTTATGGATGCTTTCTGTAGCTGTTATTTTTGGTGTTGTAATTGGTAAAGAAGTTTTTGGTGGTACTGGAATGAATATCTTAAATCCAGCACTTACTATACGTGCTTTCTTATTCTTTGCATATCCTACGTGGATGTCTGGAGATAAAGTATGGGTAACAGAAGCAGTAGAGAGAGCGGGACAAGCTGATGCTATTTCTGGAGAAACTATTTTAGGAAGTCTTGCACAGAATAAACCATTTGATTATGATGTAGCAGATATGTTCTTAGGATTTATTCCAGGTTCTGTTGGAGAGACTTCTACCATTTTGATCTTATTGGGCGGATTATTCTTGATCTTTTCAAAAATAGGAAGTTGGAGAATTATGTTGTCAATGGCACTTGGAGGCTTAGCAATGGGCGCTATATTTAATGGTGTTGTAAATGCAGGTTGGATTACTGAGAGTAGTAAGTTTTATAGCTTAATGCATACTGAATTCTGGCATCACCTTATTATAGGAGGATTTGCTTTTGGTACCGTGTTTATGGCTACAGACCCAGTAACTGCTTCTCAAACTAATAAAGGGAAATGGATATATGGTTTCTTAGCAGGATTTATTTCTGTGATGATTCGTGTATTTAACCCTGCATACCCAGAAGGAGTGATGCTTGCTATTCTATTAATGAATGTATTTGCTCCAACTATTGATCACTATGTGGTTCAAGGAAATGTGAAGAAAAGAATGAAACGTCTAAAAGTAAAAACAGCTTAATTATGGCAAATACAGACGGAAACGGATATACAATAGGCTTTGCAACAGTAATGGTATTTGTTGTGGGAGGTATTTTAGCAGCACTAGCTACAGGACTTAAGCCAGCTATTAAAGAAAATGAACGTTTTGAAAAGCAACAGAGTATTCTGTATGCTATGGGTGTCAATGAAAATATTGATGAGAATGGTGAAGATACAGGTTCAGTAAACTTTATCCCTACGGATAAGGTGGAAGAAGCGTATGTAAATTATATCAAAGAAAGTTTTGTAATCCAAGGAGGTAAAATACTTGAAGGAGAGGATGCTTTTAAAATTGATATGAAGAAGCAAAGCAAATTACCAAAAAGCGAACGTAAATTACCTTTATATGTAGGAGAACGTGATGGGAAGAAATTCTATGTGATCCCTATGTACGGTAAAGGGCTTTGGGATGCTATCTGGGGATATGTTGCTTTAGATGACAAATTGGTTGTTCAGGGAGCTACTTTTGATCATAAAGGAGAAACACCAGGACTAGGAGCAAATATTAAGGAACGTTATTTTATGGATGATTTCATAGGAGAACAAATTATGAATGGTAATAAATTTGCTGGAATTACAGTAGCCAAAGGAAATAACGATC
This sequence comes from uncultured Flavobacteriaceae bacterium, assembly GCA_964474345.1. Taxonomy (GTDB): domain Bacteria; phylum Bacteroidota; class Bacteroidia; order Flavobacteriales; family Flavobacteriaceae; genus Dokdonia. Next base: position 1,188 of record CAYYSK010000273.1, on the reverse strand, counting down.
CTAAAAACGAAACAAAAGACGATAATGAAGTAGATGCTATGGCAGGAGCAACGATCACTGGAGATGGTGTGACAGCTATGATTAAAAGCACATTAAAGTCTTATATTCCTCATATTCAAAAATTGAAATAATATTATGGGATTACTATCAAAAAAAGATCAAAAATTAATTCTTGATCCATTAGCAGACGATAACCCAATTACAATACAAGTATTAGGAATCTGTTCTGCACTTGCAATTACAGCTCAATTGAAGGCATCTATCGTGATGGCAGTATCTGTAATATTTGTACTAGGTCTAGGTAATGTTGTGATCTCGCTTATGCGAAACATCATTCCTTCTAAAATTAGAATCATTGTACAACTAGTAGTTGTAGCAACGCTTGTAATTATCGTAGATCAAGTATTAAAAGCGTATGCATATTCTTTAAGTAAAGAACTTTCTGTATTTGTAGGTCTTATTATTACAAACTGTATCATTATGGGACGTTTTGAAGCTTTTGCTTTAGGTAATGGCCCCTGGCGCTCCTTTCTTGACGGAATTGGAAACGCATTAGGATATGGAGTAATCTTGATTATCGTAGGATTCTTTAGAGAACTTTTTGGGTCTGGGACATTACTAGGAGTAAAAGTACTAGGAGATTCTATTGAAAAAACAGGTTTATATAAATATGGATATGAGAATAACGGATTTATGTTATTATCTCCAATGGCACTAATTGTAGTTGGATTAATTATCTGGGTACAACGTAGTCGTAATAAAGCATTAATCGAAGAAAATTAAAGTGTTTATAAGTACGCTTTCGCGAAAGCGTATGAATTCAAAATATATAGTATGTTAGAGCACATAGAATTATTTTTTAAATCAATATTTATAGATAACATGGTATTTGCAACATTCTTAGGAATGTGTTCATACCTAGCAGTATCTAAAAAAGTAAGTACTGCTGTTGGATTAGGAGCCGCGGTTATATTTGTACTTGCTGTAACAGTACCTTTAAACTGGTTATTAGACCAGTATATTCTTCGTGATGGTGCATTGGCTTGGTTAGGTCCAGAATATGCAGATTATGATTTAAGCTTCTTATCATTTATCCTGTTTATTGCTACCATTGCAACAATGGTACAATTAGTAGAGATCGTGGTAGAGAAGTTTTCACCTTCACTATATAACTCATTAGGTATTTTC
>CAYYSK010000272.1:0-4338 GCA_964474345.1 uncultured Flavobacteriaceae bacterium | reverse complement strand
TCTATTAATGTCAAAGTAGATCGTTCCTTCTATAATGGTTTGTTCTGCTTTTGCTTTAATAGATAATGGATGATCAGACCAAACAACTACATCTCCATCCTTACCTGCTTTGATGCTTCCCGTATGATGGTCCATATGCAATAGTTTTGCAGGATTTAATGTGACCATTTTCAGTGCATCTTCTTCAGAAATTCCTCCATATTTTACAATTTTACCAGCTTCTTGATTAAGACGACGAGACATTTCTCCATCATCACTATTTATAGCAACAACTACACCTGCATTGTGCATAATAGCAGCATTATAAGGAATTGCATCATTTACTTCATATTTATACGCCCACCAATCTGAAAAAGTAGACCCTCCTACTCCATGAGCAGCCATTTTATCTGCTACTTTATATCCTTCTAGAATATGTGTAAACGTATTGATTCTAAAATTAAAACGCTCTGCTACTTTCATCAACATATTGATCTCACTCTGTACATATGAATGACAAGAAATATAACGTTCTTCATTTAAGATATCTACAACCGTTTCCATTTCCTCATCAATACGGTATGGTTTTCCACTATTTTTAAGCGTTTCATATTCTTTGGCTCTTGTAAAGTAATCTACAAATACTTGCTCTACTCCCATACGTGTTTGTGGGAAACGACTAAAACTAGGCCAGTTAGATTGTTTTACATTTTCTCCTAAAGCAAATTTGATGAATTTCTTATCCTTAAGTAACATCTCATCTATAGAAGCTCCCCATTTTAACTTCATCACAGCAGACTGCCCTCCAATAGGATTTGCAGACCCATGTAATAATTGAATGGAAGTAACACCTCCAGCAAGGTTACGATAGATATCACTATCATCTGGGTTAATCACATCAGACATACGCACCTCAGCAGTAGAGTTATGACCAGCTTCATTAATATCAAAAGCTCCTATGTGTGAATGTTCATCTATGATTCCTGCAGTTACGTGTTTTCCTGTTCCATCAATTATTAAAGCACGTCCTGCAGAAAGATTTGTTCCTACTTTACTTATTTTTCCATTCTTAATAAGAACATCTGTATTTTTCAGAATTCCTTGAGTTTCATTGGTCCATACCGTCGCATTCTTGATTAAAATATCTTGTTGACGTGGTTGTTCTTTAAAACCAAAAGCAATATTTGGAAAAGTCATTGGCAATACTGTAGGTGTTGTAACTTTATCTTTCTTCTTGTTATCCTTTTCATTTTCAGTAGATGCAGATCGTGTAGCTGTTATAGATTGTTCATTACCATTAGGCAATACAGCTTTTCCATTAAATCGATTATTAATAACTTGTCCTATTAATCGTACAAAAGAATTATCTCCGTTTGGGAATGTTAAATTCAACCAAGCGTCTGCATATTTCCCTTCACTTTTTACATCTGTCTCTCCATCTTTAAGTGTAAAACCGGCTTTTTCTGTTGAGTTCTTTACTTCTAATGTATACGAAGTATTACCAATACGCATTGCATATGTCCCATCGATATTTGCAACATTCATATTCTTCACAACTGTTTTTTGTCCTTGAATCCAATGCTCATATAAGGCAGTCTTCTTTTCAAATAAATCACCCGATGTAATCATAAAGTTTGCCCAACTACCGTTTTTCAAACTTCCTATCTCATTACTCTTACCTAATAACTGTGCAGGTACTGTAGTTAATGCTGCAAGTGCTTTTTCTTTAGAGAGTCCATGTCTAATAGCTTTCATTAATTGTCCTTTAAACTCTTTTGGAGATTTTAGTTTAAAGGTTGTCAGAGCAAAAGGAATTTCATTTTTCTCAAATTGTTGTGGGTTTGTAGGTGCTTGATTCCAATGACGCATATCTCCTAAATCTATATACGAAGCTGCAAATGGGTTTTCTACATCATACGCATCTGGAAAATCAAGTGGCAATATAAATGTTCTATTTAAATCTTTAATGTCACTGATACGTTTATACTCATCTCCAGAACCTATAATCATATAGTTCAATCCAAACTGATCTCCGATACGATCTATACGCATTGCATCATATAGATCTTCTCCTTCAAAAAATTGAGGTAGCGTTTTATTTTGCGTAAGTGCTTCTAAAGAAAGGTCTGTCGTAGTTACATTTCCTTTTTCGTACCAATCTAAATCATGATGTAATTGACGCACTAATGACATCGCTCCCATTTTTGAGGTAGGATATGATTGGCCTGATTTTCTACTTTTATCAAAAGAGAAATACTGCGCTAGATTATTATCTAGTACTCTATGTGCTGAGTTACCATTAGAGTTCAATGCGATTAAAGCTCCTGTACCTCTAGCAATTCCATCATGTTGATGTGTTGCTACTACAGCAAAACCTGCTTCTATAAATGTCTTTGCATCTCTTGAATTGTATTCAAAATCATCAATACCGCGTACTTCAGAACGTATATGATCATTCCAATAATGACCTTCACGTGTATTATCATATTGAGAACCTCGGCCACCACCTCCAGCAAGTTTTGGCTTTTCTATCCCAAAGTCAGTATATATATCTATAAAAGATGGATAGATATGTTTTTCGTTTAGATCAATAGTGATTGCATTACTAGGAATGGTTACCAATTTTCCAACACGTACTACTTTTCCATCTTGAACAACAAGTGTTCCTTTTTTAATCGTTTCGGTAGGTGATGTGTGAATGGTTGCATTTGTAAAGACCGTGTAATTTTGATTTGTAGATTTTACACCGCCATTGGCAGGAAAATAGTCTTGCCCGTACATGACAAACGAGCAAAAAACCAATCCTACTAGAATGATTTTTTTTAGGAACATAATATTAGTGATTATTTAGCTTTTAAAGATACGTCCTACCATATTGGTAAGCCCTGTTAATTAAGAGTTTTTTAACATCAATAATAGTAGACTCAAGATCGCTTCGCTCCAAGATATAAGAACATATTACTACATGGATCAAGATTGGAGTATTGTCCTGATTCTTTTATTTTTGATTCTTTTTTTGCTTTCGCGAAAGCGTACTCAAATAGAAGATAAAAAATATTGATTGTTAATTAAATCTAAATTATGCGTTTGACAATCTATTGCATCATAAAACTACTGCAAACACTAATGTTTATTGCTATTTTGCACTTCATAACGAAGTTTTAATGTTTAATTTGGATTAAAAGCTACGGGAAAAGCTTTATTATAATTTACAAGTAAAGCGACCATATAACTATAGCTTTTAATTCCTGCTGGTTGATTATTTGCTTTGAGATAGTTACTATAAAATAATTTAAACACAGGTTCTAACGGATTATCCATACGATCCCAAAAGTCACGAGATAATGCATAGTTTTTAAAAATACCAGGGCGTATTTTTTCTCTTAATTCTTTTCCTAGCTCGCTATCGCGACGAAAAACATCATTGATACAATATCGTAAGGCAAAAATACTACCTGAATACTGAAAATGTACATCTTTATTATTCAATGTAGAAAGGACTCCAATAAAATTGGCTTCATTCTCCTTTGCATATCCTAACTGATGAGCTTGCTCATGACAGCTTATCACGGGATGTCTATAATCAGGGACAAGTCCGTTAATTTGAGCCTCATTTGTTATTGGATTTAAATATCCACTATACCCCATAACAGAAAGAGGGTAACTCAATAAAGAAGTTTTAATGCTTTTGGGTGGATAATCTAATTTAGGAAATTGTTCTTTTAAAGCATCATATCCTACAATAGTTTGAGAGAAAATCTCAGAACGAGATAATGGTATCTCTACAGCCATCGTATCATTGATTGCCAAACGATCATACAATTCATTACTTTTTACAATAAGCTTTTCTGTTAACGCAACAAGTTCTTCAGTGGTATATTCATTATCGATAGAAAGAGATTCGTGTAGTGGCAATCTATAATAATTCATTCCCCATAACAAATGAAATGCACCATATACCATAGAAGCGATTGCTAGTGTACGAATAGCAAATGTTTTAAACTTCTTAAAACGCGATCTAAACAGAAGAACAATTTCGCGCAAAGCGATAAAGATTAATACCGCATACATAATATCTCCAAACGAAAAAGGCAGCCATCCAAAAACATATCGAAAGCCTTTTGAGATTACAGGATACAGCCCATTACTATAATAGGTTTCTATAAAATTAGGAAAAAGAGCTAGGATACGAACAGCTCCCATTTGAACAAATAAAAATAGACCTATGATAAGGAGCTTGCGATTTTTTTTCATTGTGATAAAAATACGGAAAGCGTTGTTAAGAGAAAAGAGTATGGAGAATAGATAGTTTAACCCGAATTATGCATTAGAAAGTCTATTACAGCTTGAACGTACTAC
>CAYYSK010000271.1:0-4360 GCA_964474345.1 uncultured Flavobacteriaceae bacterium | reverse complement strand
AGTAGCAGAAAACGGTGCTATACAATTTGAAATTAAAGGGACATTGGCTAAGATAGATTCTACTACATTTATTAGGGCAGGCTTAAGTGCTAATGCTAGTATTATTCTTGCAAAAGCAGATTCTGTTCTTGCTATTAAAGAAGCTTTAGTGCAGTACGATCCAAAAACAAAAATGCCTTATGTAGAGGTAGAAACAGGAGGTCAAGAATTTGAACGTCGTGATTTAGAACTTGGTACGAGTGATGGTATTTTTGTAGAGATTAAGGAAGGGGTTTCTAAAGAGGATAAGATAAAAGTGTGGAATCAAATTAAAGTTCCACAAGGATTTGGAGGAAGAGGGTAATAATATATAAATCCAGTCTATATGCGCTTTCGCGAAAGCGTATAAAAATAAACTAACATTTTTTGTAACATAAACACGTTTCAATAGTCATATTGGACATCAATCGATATTATGAAAAGAATAATTATTATATGTTTCAGTCTATTAATTTCTGCTGCTAGTTTTGCACAGAATAAAAAATGGACATTGCAAGAATGTGTACAATATGCATTAGATAATAATATTACCATAAAACAAACTCAGCTAGATGAGACATCTGCAGCGATAGAAAAAAAAGACGCAATTGGAAATTACTTGCCAACATTAAATGGTAATGCTTCAAATAACTGGAATAGTGGTCTTACACAAAATATTACAACAGGGGTATTAGAAACACAAACATTACGTAACTCATCATATAGTATTACTGCAGGAGTGAGACTCTTTAATGGATTTAGAAATAAAAAAACATTAGACCGAGCAGAACTTTCAAGAATAGCAGCCGATTATAATATTGCAAAAATTAAAGATGATACAGCACTCTCTGTAGCATTATCATATTTACAAGTTTTATTAAATAAAGAAAATCTTAAGACAGTTGTATCTCAAAATGAAGTTACTAAAGAGCAAATTGATAGAACTCAAGAATTAGTTGATGGAGGAGTATTGCCTAGCGGCGATTTATTAGAGATAAAAGCAACAAGTGCTAGTGAACGTCAGCGTATTGTAGCTGCTGAAAATGCAGTGACGATCTCACTTATTAATCTAGCACAATTACTAGCTTTTGATGATTATGATAGTTTTGACATAGAAGATGCTGAGTATAGTATTATTGGAGATGATATTTTAAATACCACTCCAGAAGTGCTTATAGAAAAAGCAAAGGAAAGTCGCTATGATCTTAAAATTGCAGAACAAAATCTAGAATTAGCTAAGAAAGACCTTGAACTAAGTAAAACATCCTTGTATCCTACTCTTAATGGATTTTTTAACTATAATACAAGAGAGTCTGGAGCATCTACGTTTAGTCAATCAATAGATCCAGATAACCCTTCATCAGATATTCCTATTGGTTTCGTAGAAGGGACTAATCAAACGGTATTTAGTACGCAACCTAACTTTCTTTTACAAGAAGGAAATCCAACACCATTTATAGAGCAGCTATACTTAAATGATGGTATTTCATACGGAGTACAATTACAAGTTCCTATTTTTAATGGATTTTCTTCACGTAATAATATTAAAAGAAGTGAAGTGAATGTAAAACGTTCAGAGTTTCAAACAGAACAAACACGTCTTAATTTTGAGTCTGCAGTATATCAGGCATATACAGATGCAAAAGCTGCAAAAGAGAGCTATGAAGCTGCCGTTGTAGCATTACAATCACAAGAACTAGCATATGAATACGCAAAACTTAGATACGATGTAGGACGTACAAATGCATTTGATTTTAGTCAATCTAAATTGCGTTATGACAATGCACAAGTTGAATTAACACGATCAAAATACGATTATATATTTCGTATTAAGGTGCTAGAACTCTATTTTGGAGTACCAGCCACCGAACTTAAATTCTAACAACTAAATCATGAGTAAAAAAACATTAATTACAGTTCTTATTATTGCTGTTGCACTAATCTCAGGATTACTATATGGTAGTAAACAAGGATGGTTTGGGAAAAAAGGAAACTTTAAGGAAGTAGAAGTAGAAAAAGTAGAGCGCGCCACTATTATAGAGACAGTCGCTGCTACTGGTAAAATACAACCAGAAGTAGAAGTAAGCATCTCATCAGAAGTATCAGGAGAGATTATTGAACTTCCAATTAAGGAAGGACAAGATGTAAAAAAAGGAGATCTTTTAGTGCGTATCAATCCAGATTTAGTTCAAGGAGCTCTTAATCAGGTTCAAGCTGCTTTGCAAAACTCGCGATCAGGACTTTCACAAGCAGAAGCAAACCTAAAAGTAGCAAAGCTTAATTTTGACCGTAATAAACCATTGTTTGATAAAGGAGTAATTTCAAAGGCAGACTTTGATAGAGCACAATCAGATTACGAAGTAGCACAAGCTAGCAAACAAAGTGCTTATTATAATGTGCAAAGTGTTGCAGCTCAAGTAAAACAAGCACGAGATAACTTAGGACGTACTTCTATATTTGCACCTAGAGATGGAACAATATCAAAACTTAGTGTTGAATTAGGAGAACGTGTTGTAGGAACAGCACAACAAGCGGGTACAGAAATAGTACGCGTTGCAAACCTTACCAATATGGAGGTAGAAGTAGATGTAAATGAAAACGATATTGTAAAGATAGATGTTGGAGATTCTACAATTGTTGAAGTAGATGCTTATCTAAAGAAAGAATTTAAAGGAATTGTAACTGAAATTGCTAATTCTGCTGAGACTACATTAACAGCAGATCAGGTGACTAATTTTAAAGTAAAAGTTCGTATTGTTAAAGAATCTTATAAAGATCTTTTGGAAGGTAGATCTGCTACATATTCTCCTTTTAGACCTGGTATGACCGCTACAGTAGATGTTATTACAAATAAACGAGAAAAAAGTATTGCTGCCCCTATAAGTGCTATTGTTATAAAAACTGATACGAGCGCTACCAAAAAAAGAAAACCTAAAAAAGACATAAAAGGAGACGAAAAGAAATTTGAGTGTGTCTTTGTTAAAAATGGTGATAAAGCAAAACTTAAAGTGGTAACAACAGGTATTCAGGACGATTCTAATATAGAAATTCTAACAGGTTTAGATGAAGGAGAAGAGATTATTACGGGACCTTATAATTTGGTTACCAAAACTCTTAAAACAGGAGATAGAGTTGAAATAAAAGAAGAAGAAGAAGATGAAGAAGAAACAGATGAGTAATAATGATATCTAATATATTATGTATAGAGACAGCCACCACAAATTGTTCGGTGGCTTTATCTATTAATGGAGAGCAAGTAAGTGTGTGTGAGGATAATGATGTAAAGTATTCTCATGCAGAACGTTTACATCCATATATAGAGAAGGTTTTTAAAGAAACAGGTATTCGTAAAGAAGATCTAACAGCCATAGCAATAAGTAAAGGACCTGGAAGCTATACAGGACTTCGTATTGGAGTTTCTGCTGCTAAAGGATTGTGCTATGCTCTTGGTATTCCTCTAATCGCTATTCCAACATTAACATCACTTTCTCATAAAGTAATATGTGAAGAAAATGCTTTTATAATACCTATGCTAGATGCACGTAGAATGGAAGTGTATAGTGCTGTGTTTAATGCTGAATATAAGCAGATAAGAGAGACAGAAGCGCAAATTTTAGAAGAAAATTCATTTAGTACATATCTAGAGCAAGGTAAAGTATATTTTGCAGGAAATGGAGTGTCAAAATTTGAAGAAATCTGTAATCATCCCAATGCGATTTTTGTTAAAAATACATTACCTTCGGCTACACAAATTTGCTCTTTGGCGGAAGCTAAAAACCATCTAAAGCAGTATGAAGATGTAGCTTATTTTGAGCCTTATTATTTGAAAGATTTTATAGCTGGTAAGCCTAAGAAAAAAGGATTATAACTGCTTATTTATATTTGATTTTTGCATCTTTCTAAAAAATAACTTATATTGATTTCGAAATATTATTTTATAATAGCCCCTAGATTTCGAAAAATATTATTTATTTCAAATTTAATTAGTATGCTAGTATGCTAGTATGAATTATATTAATGATTGTCGATAAGTAAAAATAATGCGTTTTCTAGATACAGAATAATTTCAATTAAATGCAATTTATATTGTATTCAATAGATAAATACTATGTGTTATGAAAAAAATACTACTACTATGCTTATTATTTACTGTAATAAATACCTCTGCTCAAATAGGAATTGGCACAACAACTCCAGACGATAGTGCTCAATTAGAAATAGTTTCTACAAATAAAGGTGTTTTAGCTCCTAGAATGACAGAGGCACAACGTTTATTAATTGCAGGACCTGCTAGAGGTTTGTTAGTATATCAAACAGATGCTTCGGAAGGATTTTGGTTTTT
>CAYYSK010000270.1:0-4367 GCA_964474345.1 uncultured Flavobacteriaceae bacterium | reverse complement strand
AGGAACTATTAAAACAGAGGCAGAAGAATATTTGATTAGAGCAAATAATCGTTCGTATTACGGAAATGAATTATCAAATCTAGTTGTAAGAGCAGATGCAACAGGACGTGCGATTCGATTAAAAGATGTAGCAGATGTAAGAGATCGATTTGCAGAAACACCCAACGCAAATTTTTATAATGGAGAACTTGCAGTAAATGTCACAATCACAAGTACCAATACAGAAGATCTTATCTCTTCTGCAGAAAATACCAAAGAATATATAGAAGAGTTCAATCAAAAATATAATAATGTACAATTAAATGTAGTCACAGATCTCTCCATTACTTTAGTACAACGTACAGAATTGCTTACAAGAAATGCAAGAACCGGGATGATTTTGGTGCTTATCTTTTTGTCACTATTCTTAAATACAAGACTAGCTTTTTGGGTTGCTTTCGGATTGCCCATAGCATTTCTAGGTATGTTTATGTTTGCAAGTTACTTTAATGTGACCATTAATGTATTGTCCCTATTCGGGATGATTATTGTAATAGGTATTTTAGTAGACGACGGTATTGTAATCGCAGAAAACATATACCAACATTATGAACAAGGAAAAACCCCTATTCAAGCTGCAGTAGATGGTACCATGGAAGTGATACCGCCTATTGTATCAGCTATAATCACAACAATATTAGCATTTGGGATATTCTTGTTTTTAGATGGACGTGTAGGAGATTTTTTTGGAGAAGTTTCTGTAGTTGTTATTTTAACGCTAGTTGTTTCTTTGGTAGAAGCATTGATTATTTTACCAGCACACCTTGCACATTCTAAAGCTTTACGTAAACAAGAGAAGCCTAAATCAGCAATAGGAAATCTATTTTCAAAATTACGATATGTAAACACGTTTGGAGATGCAATCATGAGTTGGCTAAGAGATACATTATATAGCCCAATTCTTAAATTCTCTCTTAAATACAAGTTTTTTGTGTTTAGCTTTTTTATTGTTTTTGTGATACTCACAATGGGTAGTTTTCAAGCGGGAATTATACGAGGAGCTTTCTTCCCTCAGATTGCTAGTGATCAAATAAGAATTACACTAGCAATGCCTAATGGAACCAATGAAAAAGTGACCGACAGTATCATCTCTTTAATTGAAAGTAAGGCAATAGAGGTTAATGACGAATTGTCTAAAGAATATTTTACTGGAGATGATGACAGGGTTCTTGTAGAAAACTTTATTAAAGATCTAGGACCAGGTGCTTCAACAGCGTCATTAGTTATTAATTTACTTCCAGGAGAAAAAAGACCAGCCGAAATAACAGCAGATGTGGTGACAAATCGCTTGCGTGAAAAAGTAGGTCCTGTCATAGGTGTAGAGAGTTTGGTATATGGTACAGGAGGTAATTTTGGTGGACGACCCGTTTCAGTCTCTTTGTTGGGAAATGATATCGCAGAGTTAAAAGCAGCCAAAGCAGAATTAAAGGAAAACCTAGAAAGCAATCAACTCTTAAAAGACGTTACAGATAATGATCCTGCGGGTATAAAAGAGATTAGACTTGAGCTTAAAGATTATGCCTATTCTTTAGGATTGAATTTAAGAGATGTTATGTCTCAAGTGCGATCTGCTTTTTTTGGAATTCAACCACAACGTTTTCAAAGAGGACAGGATGAGGTTAGAGTATGGGTGCGTTATGACCGTGATAATAGATCGTCTATTAATGATTTGGACAACATGCGTATAACAATGCCTTCTGGAGACCGTATTCCATTATCTGAAATTGCTACCTATACACTAGAGCGTGGAGATGTAGCGGTAAATCATCTCGATGGTCGAAGAGAAATACAAGTATCTGCAGATATTAAAGACCCAAAAGCAACAAGTGCTACAGATGTCTTAGCAGATATACGTAATATAGTAATGCCAGAGATTTTATCAAAATACCCTACAGTGACGCCTTCTTATGAAGGACAAAATAGAGAAGCGGGAAAATTAATTAAGTCATTAAAACCAGTCGGCTTAACAGTATTGGCACTCATTTATATTACCATAGCATTTACATTTAGAAGTTATGGACAACCATTCATGCTATTGCTCCTTATTCCTTTTAGTTTGCCAGCTGTAGCTTGGGGGCATTGGATTCATGGATTCCCAATTAATATTTTATCTATGTTAGGTATTATAGCACTTATTGGAATTATGGTAAATGATGGGTTAGTTCTTATAGGAAAATTTAATAGTAATTTAAGATTAGGAATGACATTTGACGAAGCAATATATGAGGCAGGACGCTCTCGTTTTAGAGCTATTTTCCTAACCTCTATTACAACGATTGCAGGACTAGCCCCATTGATTTTTGAACAAAGTAGACAAGCGCAATTTTTAATACCTATGGCAATTTCTATTGCATATGGAATTGGTTTTGCAACACTTCTTACATTGGTAATGTTACCTATATTTTTATCTTTTAGTAATTGGGTAAAAAAACACTCGAAGTGGATTTATAATGTAGTAGTATATAATTCTGAAGAAGAAGTTTCAAAAGAAGAAGTTGAGCGAGCTATAAAAGAACAAAAAGAAGAACAACAATTTTTGCCAACTGATGATGAGTTAGAAGGAGCATTAGAGACAAATAGAAAATTACATCCAGAACCCATTATAGAACAAGAACATGAATCTTAGGAAATGTAATATATATGTAGTTCTTGTTGTATTCGCTTTCGCGAAAGCGTATGCGCAAGAACCCCTTTCTCAAGTATTGCTTAAAGAACAAGCAGTGTCTTTAATGCTAGAGAATAATTTTGGAATTCAGTTAGCACAGAATCAAGTAGCTATTTCAGAAAACAATACAAGTATTCTAAATGCTGGATATCTTCCCAGTTTAACAGGTAATGCGGGGGCAAATTTTGATCGTACAAGTAGTACTACAGATTTTGGAAACGCAACTGATGCAGATGGGAACCCAAGACCTGATATAGAAATTAATGCCGCAGAAACAACACGTTATAATGCATCTATAAATTTAGATTACACACTCTTTGATGGATTGGGACGCTATTATAATTATAAACAACTTCAAGAACAATACAACCTTACGCAATTAGAAGCTAGAGAAACTATAGAAAATACGATGTTACAGCTTTTTTCTGTGTATTATGAAGTAGCTCGTACAGAAGAAAATGTTGCGGTACTTAAAGAAGCATTACAAATTAGTAAAGATAGAGTCATACGTGCACAATATCAATTTGAATATGGACAAGTAAATAAACTGCAAGTATTAAATGCGCAAGTAGATGTTACTACAGATAGTATTAATGTGCTTAATGCACGTCAAAGCCTACGTAATGCTCAAAGAGACCTTAACGTAGTTTTAAATAGAGACCTAGAAAAATTATTTACCGCAGATACAACAGTTGCTTTTGTGAATGAATTGTTGATTGATAGTTATATCGAGGAAGCTCCTCAAAATAATGTAACCTTATTACAGTCAGAACAAGATATTGTCATAAGTGACTATCAAATTAAAGGGGCAAAAGCGTTATTCTTACCTACTGTTGGTCTTACGGGAAGTTACGGTTGGAATCGATCTAACAATCCAGCTTCTGCTTTTTTTCCTAGTACTACGGCAACCTCAAATTCATTGGCAGCAGGAGCGAGCTTACGTTGGAATATCTTTGATGGAGGAAGAGCTATTATAGCACTTAAAAATGCTAAGATATTCAGAGAAAGTCAAGAGCTTTTAAAAAAACAGCTTGAACAACAAGTTCAACGAGATATTTCAAATGCAAAAGGAGATTATAAAAATGCACTTACTATTTATGCATTACAAACACAAAATGTAATAACAAATGAAGATAATTTTAGACGATCTCAAGAACGTTTGAAACTTGGTCAAATTACAAGTGTAGAATTTAGGCAAGCGCAATTAAACTTATTAAATGCTCAAGTAACAAAGAATGCTTCAAAATATACAGCAAAGTTAGCAGAATTACAGGTTCTACAATTGACAGGACAACTCTTAAATATTGAATTTTAATAAAATTAAAATAATACAGTGTTTGAACACTTTTTTCAATGCCCATACTGTTGGGAGGAGATATCTATGCTTATAGATCCTTCGGTAAATACTTCATATGTCGAAGACTGTGAAGTGTGTTGTAATCCTATTCAAGTGTCAGTAATTTTTGACCAAGGAGAATTACAATCATTTATAGCTCAGAATATAGAACAATAAGAAGAATGTCTCATTGACGTTTTATAGTTTTTTATATAAGAGTAAAGGTGTAATATATCTGTAATAGTCTAGTATCATTTTTCAATTGTATTGTGTTGTATTTCAGTGATTTGTATTTTTTTTAAAAAAAGGTTTATTTTTTTATTTTTA
>CAYYSK010000269.1:0-4406 GCA_964474345.1 uncultured Flavobacteriaceae bacterium | reverse complement strand
AGACAAAAAAGGGGTTTATAATAACTTAGTTGCTATGCAATCTTTTGAATAAAAAAAAGCTACTTTTTAAAAAAGTAACTTTTTTCAGGTTAAGTAGGTTGCATTGATACCACATTTGGGGCTCGCAGTATCAAAAACATATCTAAAATAAAATCAACATATGAATTTGGGATTTCTTAAGTCGATCATTGTTTAATGATGATTCAAATATAACACAGTTTTTTGATAAAAACAAAGAAATTGTGTATTTAATCCGAATAAATGTACGTTTTATCGATATTTTAAAAACCCTCGAAGTGTTTAACTCTCTCATTATCAAGTCTAAAAAAATTAAAAAATAAATTAAACTTTTTTTAAAAAATGTAGTCTATATATTGTGATTGACATTCAAATAACAGAAAATCAACTTTTAAAAGATTTGAAGAGGAAGCCTAATCATTCGGCTTTTAACATATTGGTGCAACAATATCAAGAACGTCTCTATTGGCATATTCGCCATATGGTGAAGAATCATGAAGATACAGATGACGTTTTACAGAATGTTTTTATAAAAGTACATCGCAATATTGACAGTTTTAAAGGGAATAGTAAATTATATACTTGGTTGTATAAAATAGCAACTAATGAATCTATTACTTTTTTAAATAAAAGAGCAAAACAATATCAAATATCTAGTGAAGAATTGCAAACAAGATTAATAGAATCCTTAGAAAGCGACATCTATTTTGAAGGAGATGAAATCCAGTTAAAATTACAAAGAGCTATACAAAGTCTCCCAGAGAAGCAACAAACTGTTTTTAGAATGAAGTATTTTGATGACATTACGTATGAACAACTCAGCGAAATTACAGATACATCTGTAGGAGCTTTAAAAAGTTCGTATCATATCGCTACGAAAAAAATCACAATTTTTTTAAAAAATATCTAGATAGTTATATGATATTTTTAATATAGTAATTAAAAAAATGGAAAAGAATAAAAATATACCAAAAAATAAAAACTACACTGTACCTAATGACTATTTTATAGATTTTCAAGAACGCTTACACGTTCAAATTGAATTTGAAGAGCTTATGGGTACAAAAAAGGATACTGGATTTATAGTACCTGACGGATACTTTTCAGATCTTTCTGAAAAGATATCACAACAGACAAAACCGCCTGTAAAAGTAGTTTCTATACATAGAGACAAATGGATCTATACTGTAGCAAGTATAGCTGCTATGCTTATAGTGATATTTACATTAGTCCCATCTGTTTCAGAATCATCTTATGATCCAGATAGTGATAGTATTGCTGAGTATTTAGAAGTAAATAATAGCATATTGACAGTATATGATTTTGAAGAATTACTTACTGATGATGAGCTTGATGAATTATCATATACACTACAAATAGAAGACACAGAATTAATAGATTACTTAGATATAACAATAGATCAATATGATTATGATCTTATGACACAATAACAACATCATGAAAACAATAATACTCATTTTAACACTTGCGTTCTCTACTTTGTCTATAGCGCAAAGACCCAACAAAGAACGCATTAGAGCATTAAAAATAGCATATATTACAGAAAAGCTAGATTTATCTGCTAAAGAAGCTCAAGCATTTTGGCCTATTTATAATGTATATAATGCTCAGATGGAAGAAATTCATACAAAAGAGCGTAAACTCTTACGTAACTTAAAAGATAACTGGGAAGGAATTTCTGAAGAAAAAGCACAAGAAGGTGTACGTGTTTTATTAGATACTCAACAAGATAGGTACAATTCTAAAGAAACTCTTATCAACCAGCTTCGTACCGTAGTTTCTTATAAAAAAACACTTCTTTTAATGAAAGCTGAAGAAGATTTTAAACGTGATCTTATAAGAAAACTAAAAGACCGAAGAGGTGGCAGATCTGATAATCGATCTAACGACGAAAGGTAAGTCGTACTAATTTATTACGCCCCCCAGCATAAGCAACACTATCATTTAAAAATCGAAAACTTAAAAGAGATTCTTTAGAAATCTCTTTCCAATGATCTCCCCCGTCTTGTGAGTACGAAACTCCTGTAAAACCTAACGCAATAAGCTCTCTTCCATTACTATTAGGTACATACTGTACACAGCTCTTATAGCCTTGATTAGCATTGGGTGTGGTAGGATTCCAAGTCTTACCACCATCGCTTGTACGGATAATATTATTTGTTGCTAATTCTGGTTTTGTATAATCTCCACCATATACAATTCCATGCATCGTATCATAAAAATCCATAGAATACCCTCCTGTAGTCTCACTTCCTTGAATTATAGGTGTATCAAACAACTCCCAAGTTTTACCTCTATCAGAACTGTATACTATTCTAGACTTCATTCCGCCAGTAATAATCCAGGTGTGATCTCCTATAACTTTAATATTCGTATCACTTGCTGCAAAAGCAGCTTCACCTATTTCTGTCTTTGGCAATACTATACAATCTTTCTTTTGCCAAGTAGTTCCTCCATCTCTAGTTATAATAACAGATAAGCACCCATTTAATGGATCTCCCATTGCAATTCCTTCTTGATCATTCCAAAATGTCATCGCATCATAAAAAACCCCTTCTACTTGTTCTATATATACTAATTTTAGTTCTTCAGAGTCTTTATTTATTTTATATAAAAGTGCTGGATTTGCGATACTAAGTACAAAAAATGCACCCGTTGTATTTGCTAATGACCTAAATGCAGGTTTTGTATCTAAAAAATCAATCGCACCACTATTTTTTGTTTTAAAATAAGAAGGAACTACTGTAGCATCATGTGATTCTGATCCCGTATTAATTTTAAAATTACCATATACACCATTACTCCCTGCAAAAAGAACTTCTTTTTCAGAAACTTCTACAGCACGTATACTTGTAGAGTCTTGATATATAATATCAATAGATACTGTTGAAATAGGTGTCAACGATTTATTACTTTTCTCTAATGATGGCATTGTATCTTTTTTATTACAAGAACAACATATAATAATGAATAGAAAAATGACGTTTCTCATTGTTTAAATTTTGTCAAAAATAGTACTATTAATGAGAGAAGCAATACCTTTGCAGTTTAATAGAAATTATGAAATTACACCGCAACCTTGTTTTTGCTGCTGTAGATGCTTTAAACCTCATATTTAATGAAGAAAAGCAAGCCGACAAGGTATTAAAACAAGTTCTAAAATTTGATAAACGATGGGGTGCTCGTGACAGAGGCTTCATTGCAGAAACAGTATATGATATTGTACGATGGAAGCGCTTATATTCAGAAATAGCAGAAGTGAAAGCTCCGTATTCAAGACAAAATCTATTTAGACTTTTTGCTGTTTGGGCAACATTAAGAGGTATTGCTATTCCAGATTGGAAACAAATGGAACCTGTTCCTACAAGAAGAATTAAAGGCCGTTTTGACGAGTTATCAAAAATCAGAAAATACAGAGAATCTATTCCCGATTGGATAGATACATTAGGTGAAAAAGCATTAGGAAAACAGTGGGATAAAGAACTTGCTGCTCTTAATGCACTTGCTCCTGTTGTTTTAAGAGCTAATAGTCTTAAAACAACTCCAAAAAATTTACGTAACGTACTCGCTGATCAAGATATAGACACTTCGCTTGTACAAGCATATCCAGATGCTGTACAGCTTGTAGAACGAAAAAATGTATTTATAACAGAAGCATTTAAAAATGGTTTTTTTGAAGTACAAGATGCTTCATCCCAACGTGTTGCTCGTTTTCTAGATGTACAACCAGGGATGCGAGTTGTAGATACGTGTGCTGGTGCTGGTGGAAAAACATTGCACTTAGCCGCTCTTATGGAAAATAAAGGTCAAATTATCGCTATGGACATTTATGAAGGTAAACTTAAAGAACTTAAACGTCGTGCTAAACGCGCAGGGGCTCATAATATAGAACCACGTGTTATAGATAGTACAAAGGTCTTTAAAAAATTATATGGTAAAGCCGATAGAGTTTTAATAGATGCTCCTTGTACTGGACTAGGTACTATTAAGAGAAGTCCAGATCTAAAATGGAAGTTACAGCCTGATTTTGTTCAAAAAGTAATTGATCGTCAAGCAGAACTTTTACAATCGTATAGTAAAATTGTAAAACCTGGAGGAAAAATGGTATATGCAACTTGCTCTATATTACCTCAAGAAAATCAAGAGCAAATCAAAACATTTTTAGCTACCGAAGAAGGAGCTAACTTCTCACTTATACAAGACGAAAAAATAAGTCCTGCCAAAACAGGATATGATGGATTTTATATGGCCTTGCTTTCGCGAAAAGTGTAAAAATAAAAAGTTAGTTTTAGTATTTATTACTATGTGTGCTATAAACCCGAATTATGCATTAGAAAATCTATTACATCACAAAACAACTGCAAACA
>CAYYSK010000268.1:0-4410 GCA_964474345.1 uncultured Flavobacteriaceae bacterium | reverse complement strand
TTCACCTCCCATATCTGTGCTTCCCAACTTCGTTTTTGTTTGGGATTCAAATACTGGCTCCATCACCTTTATACTTATTGCAGACACAATAGACTTACGTATATCTGAAGCTTCATAATTTTTACCATAAAATTCTCTAATGGTTCTCACTATGCTTTCTCGAAAAGCTGCTTGATGTGTTCCTCCTTGTGTTGTATTCTGACCATTTACAAAAGAGTGATACTCCTCTGAATACTGTGTTCTACTATGTGTAATAGCAACTTCTATATCATCACCTTTTAAGTGAATAATGGGATATAATCGATCTCCTTCTGCAATACTTTCAGAAAGTAAATCTTTCAGTCCGTTTTCAGAAAAGAATTTTTCGCCATTAAAAACAATCGTTAATCCAGGATTGAGATATACATAGTTTTTAATAAGACGTTCTACATATTCGTTTCTAAATTTATAATTCTTAAATATGTTCTCATCAGGAATAAAAGAAACTTTTGTTCCTCTACGACGAGATGTTTCATCAAGATGTTCTTGATTGGTAAGTTCTCCTCGTTCAAACTCTGCCGAAGCTGATTTACCATCACGAGTAGATTCTACCCTAAAATAATTAGATAATGCATTTACCGCCTTTGTACCTACTCCGTTAAGACCAACTGATTTCTTAAATGCTCGAGAATCATATTTACCACCCGTATTCATTTTTGAAACTACATCTACAACTTTTCCTAAAGGAATACCACGACCATAATCACGCACAATTACTTTCTCTCCTTGAATTGAAATTTCAATGGTTTTACCAGCTCCCATCACAAATTCATCAATACAATTATCAAGAACTTCTTTTACAAGTATGTAGATACCATCATCTGCGCTTGATCCATCACCGAGTTTCCCAATATACATTCCTGGCCGCATACGAATATGCTCCTTCCAATCAAGCGATCGTATATTATCCTCGTTGTATTGTGTTTCTTTAGTCATAATTGTAGGTAGAAAGGCTAATATAAGACATCATTAGCGCTTATAAAACTTGATAAAAAAGAAGTAATCAACAATTTTATAAAAATAAATGTTGATTGTTTTATAATATCTTAATGCTAATTCCAATAACATTTTACCTTAGAAGCGATATGATACTATTAAGGTTTATTAATCGTATGATTCGTAAATTTACACGAGCCAATAATTCTTGTCATTCTTAAGTAATCTATAGCTTGTATAATGTATTTTGAATTGATACAACTAAATAAGATGTAATAAATATCCAATTTATAAAAAATGAAATAGGAAAAACAATTCATAGTATCTTTACCATAAGACTTCAAAAGATTCATTACTCTTTAATAATTTTAGAAAAAATCAAATATGGCTACAAAAAACACTTCTGATCGATTTGTATATATCATAGGAATTGTAATTATTGGATTTATTATTTTTAAAATTGTAGGCTATATATTACCAGATCAAGAACCTACATATGATGCTACCTCTCTATTAAATACTGTCATGAAAACACATGGAGGGAAAGAAAATTGGGAAAAGATTCAAGCATTTTCTTATAAAAAATCGTTTAAATTATTCACAAAAGATGAGAATATAGAAAAAGACGTTATAGAAAATCATGAATATGATTTTACAGAGGGAATTAATCGTGAGGTAACTTGGATGCAAAACGATACATTAATTGAAATACATAGATCTGATAGTGCCACATATCAAATAAAAAATGGGGTATTAGATACACTTGTCACTCCTACTCAATTACAATCAAAATTAAATGCAGCTACGTTTGTTGTAGGATTACCCTATACACTTGATAACTCAACTTCAACTAAAATATATGAAGGTATTCAAGAATTTCAAAACACGAAGTGTCACGTATTAAAAGTCACTTTTCAAGGTTCTAAGGATATATGGTGGCATTACTATAGCAAAGAAGATCTTTCTTGGAAAGGATACTGGGTAAAAACATCAGGTCATTATAGCCTAATTATCAATGAAGAAATGGTTACTAAAAATGGGTTTACGCTTTCGCGAAAGCGTAAGAGTTACAGAACTGATTCTTTAAAGAACATCTTGTATTTAAGAGCAATTTATCTATATGAAAACTATAGAATAAAATAATGAGACTTAGGCAATACTTCCCTCTAACTTCATAAATTGTGAAGGTGTAAGATTACTAAATCGTTTAAATGATTTATTAAAGGTTACTTTATTATTATAGCCAACCTCATACGCAATGTCAATAATATTAAGATTATCTTTATTAGATTTTAATAACTGCATAGCCTCTTCAACTCTATACTTATTAATCAATTCAAAAAAGTTAAGATTAAAATGTTCATTAATAACTTGAGAAGCATTATGCCTAGTTGTACCTAGTCTTTCAGCTATTGTTTCTAGTTTGATAGAATTCTGACGATATACTTTCTCAACTTCTAATAAACGAACTAATTCTTCTTTTAGCTCTGTAGAAAAACTTGTAGTCAGTCCAGAATTCTTATATTTTATAATTTCTTTATTAACTATATGTATAGTGCCCACAAGTACTTGAGGATTTGCATAGGCAATATATCCAATATATAATACAAAAGTGGTCATTGCGACAAGTTGTATCTCAAATAAAAATCCTCCAATTCCAGCGTTTATGAGTTCATTTGCATAAATACCATAAGAAAATGCATATACACCGTGCATAATCACAATTATACGCTGTAATTGTGCCTTTTTAGGAGATTGTTTTTTAATTGTTTTATAGTTTTTAAGATATAAACGAATTGTAAAATATCCATATACTAATAATGAGATCAGTTTTATAATAGAAACTACGTCTTTATAAGGATGCGGTTCATATTGTCCAACTCCTAACATCAACTCTAATTTTTCTTGAGATGATAAACTATAAATTGGCATAAATACAATAATGAATCCTAAAGTAGGTAATAGATGTACCAGGTCAGATTTTTTAAATGTATAATTTTTTGTAATTCTCAAAAAGTAGAAATACAATATGGGGCCATACATAAATGAAAATATAGTAGAAACTGACTGACTATGTGGTATTTGATATACATAGTTAGTTAAATATAAAGATACATGTAATAAGAAAAATGAATGTATAAAAACAAAAAGCCCTATCAGTCCATTGGCTACTTTATCTGTACGTCTTCTAAGATTAAGAACAAGTGCTATAAAAATTCCTATTAAACCTACATAAATGTAAAAGAATGTTCTCACTCCTATTTTTACATCATATTGATCTATAAGATTAATAAAACCTTCATTACTTGTTATGCTATCATATACATTGTTTTCTAATATTGTAAAATCGCCAGTTGCGAGAATATAATTTCTAATGCTTTCTACCGCAAGGTCTACTTCTCCTTGTTTTGTATATAAAATAGATTCTCTCTTATAATTATCTGCTTGTGTCAATTGAAAATCATTCACGCTAATATTTTCTCCAAAACCTGAAATGTCATTTTTTTCAGGGTTTATAAAACTAGACATTCCACATAACAGTGTGACTGCTAAAAATATTTTTAAGATGGTATTAATTAATTGCATAATATTAGAATGGTTTTACAGAAACAACAATATTAAAGGTACAAAATTGTCGTACATAACAAAATGGCAAAGTATATACCGATAAACGTTTACTTTTAAACCATCGTATTTTTTTTAACATTTTAAATACGTAAATAACAGCAAAACGTTATATATAAAAGAGTTGAAAGGTAATTTTTTGTCGGTTATATGATTATATTAAGTAAAAAATAATCGGTATATGAAAAATATTAAAAATATGCATACGGGATAACTGTAAGGTAATTACCTAAAAAACGTATGTCTATTTTCACAAAAAGGAAGAAGGAAATTAATAAAATGTTCTATTAATTTACTCAAATACCACTAATTTCTAGAGTATTTAGATTACATCTATTTCTATTACATTATTCTCGCAAGTGGTCTCAAAAATAAGAGCTTTTTATAAAAAATATCATTTACTTAATCATTGTTTATTCCTCCTTAAAATGATTTCTTGTAATATCAAATAAAGTATATAGAGAGTGATATAAGTATTAAGTAAGTTAATGTCATAATTTTAGAATATTACCTAAATGCACAACTGGTTTAGTGATATTGATTAATGATTTGACTGTAATAACTAGTTTACTACTTACTTTTGATATTGTTCATTTTTTATAAAACATTCAGAAATAAATAAAGAATTGGTAACTGTCTTTTAAATTATATAGTCAACTAAAATAACTTATATAGAATTAAAATTATGAAGAAAAGAGTTTCTTTATATTCTATTTTGAAGATTGCTATAGTTTTTGTTTTTTTATCCCGAATTCTGCATTAGAAAATCTATTACATCACAAAACAACTGCAAACACTATCACTACGCTG
>CAYYSK010000267.1:0-4412 GCA_964474345.1 uncultured Flavobacteriaceae bacterium | reverse complement strand
CACAACGTATTTGTGCTTCTCATGGCAGTAAAACGTATGGTATTCTTTCGGTACTTGCGCAGGCTTTTTATGAAGCAGAATACCTTTTTACAGTACCTCCCACGGTTTTTATACCACCTCCTAAAGTAGATAGTGGTGTCCTTAGATTACGACGTAAAGAACATTTTAAAGAGATTGGTTGTGATGAACAACAATTATTTAAAGTGGTTAAGATGGCGTTTCAACAACGCCGTAAAACATTGCGTAATAGTTTAAAAGGAATGGGGCTGAGTGATCGTTTTCGCGAAAGCGAAATCCTCAATAAACGTCCTGAACAACTATCTGTTCAAGATTTCATAACACTAACCAGTGATATTACAGCAGATTTAGACTAGTGTTTTCCTATATTTGTGGCTGCCTAAACCAAACGGTATGTCATTTGAAGTTACAGACATATTACTAGAAAAGATAAAAGTTCATATAAGTAATGAAGCAGACACCGTTTTGCTTACACTTTTTGAAGATGTGCATCATGCCGATGTTGCAGAGATTCTTGATGAAGTAAATTGGGATGAAGCTGTATATCTTGTGCGCTTACTGGATAGTGAAACAACTTCTGAAGCGCTTATGGAACTTGATGAAGATGTTCGTGAGCGATTACTTGATAGTCTTACTCCTAAAGAGATAGCAGAAGAGATTGAAGAAATGGATACCGATGATGCGGTAGATGCCATTGCAGAGTTAGATGAGGAAATACAAGAAGCAGTAATAGATCAGATAGAGGATGAAGAGCATAAGGCTGATATCCGTGAAATGCTTCAATATGATGAAGATTCTGCAGGTGGATTAATGGCAAAAGAACTTATCAAAGTAAAAGAAACTTGGACTGTTGCTGGTTGTGTAAGAGAAATGCGTCGTCAAGCAGAAGAAGTGACCCGTGTTCATTCTATTTATGTAGTCTCTAAAGAGAATGTATTGTTGGGACGTTTGTCGCTTAAAGATTTATTGACTACATCTGATACTAAAACAAAAATCTCTGAAATATATATTCCTAAAGTAGATACTGCACATGTAGATGATGAAGGAGAAGATGTAGCTAAAATCATGCAGAAATATGATTTGGAAGCAATTCCTGTAGTAGATAATGAAAATAAGCTCTTAGGCCGTATTACCATAGATGATATGGTAGATTTTATACGTGATGAAGCAAAGGAAGATTATCAACTTGCAGCAGGTATTACACAAGAGGTAGAGGCTGATGACAGTATCATTGAACTTACGCGCGCACGACTTCCTTGGTTATTTTTAGGACTAGTAGGAGGAGTGGGAGCCGCAACTATTATGGGAAGTTTTGAAGATATTTTAAAAGACTATGCTTTATTGTTTTTTTATACCCCTCTTATAGCTGCAATGGCAGGAAATGTGGGAGTACAATCTAGTGCTATTATTGTACAAGGATTGGCAAATGACGATGTCAAAGGAAGTATCAGTAATCGACTATTTAAAGAAATGGCACTTGCTGCTTTAAATGGACTACTTTTAGGACTTGCGTTATTTGCATTTACAGTTTTTTGGTACAGTGGAGAACCTAATAATATACGTACAGCATTAGCGATATCAATATCGCTCTTTGCAGTAATTATTATGGCAGGAATTATAGGAACATTTATTCCATTGTTTTTGGATAAAAGAGGGATTGATCCCGCAATTGCTACTGGTCCTTTTATTACGACAAGTAATGATATTTTTGGTATTTTAATTTACTTTTGGATTGCCAAACTCATTTTATTTTGACACCTCCATTATTTGAATATACGCTTATTGTTCCTCCATCAGCGATAGATGTGATGGGACATGTAAATAATGTAGTATATCTAGATTGGGTACAAACAGCTGCTTCAAAACATTGGAATCATGCTACAGCGAGTTATTTTGGAGATGAAGATCTTACTGAGGAGCGTGTAGGGATTAAAAAAATGGCTTGGGTAGTACTAGATCACCATATCAGCTATAAAGCAGAAGCATTAGAAGGAGAAGCATTGATCATACGCACATTTGTAGAAAAAATGTCTGGTGTGCGTTCTGAACGTCATACAGTGATTACCCGAAAAAGTGATCAGAAGATAATAATAACTGCTGTCACCAATTGGTGCTTACTTAAAATGCCCGAAGCAAAACCGATGCGTATCCCCGAAGAAATACGCATCTTATTTTAGAATAGATATTCTTTTTACAAGCCTAACGCATCAAGTTTTGATTCTACACTAGAATCAGAAGGTCTAAATGCATCTGCATTTACAATATTACCATCTGGATCTATGAGAATAAATCTAGGAATTGCATTAATTGCGTATGCATCTATAAATTTAGAATCAAATGCATTATCGGCCATAAGTTGTGAGCCACCAAGTTCTTTCTTAGTGACCATATTTCGCCACTTTTCATAGTCTCTTTTTGTGTCTACAGAAATACTCACAAATTCTATATTCTTATCTTCATATTTATGTTCTAATTCTTTTAGATAAGGGATTTCTCCAATACAAGGTCCACACCAAGTTGCCCAAACGTCAATATATACATATTTACCTTTAAGATCATTTAATGCTGTTTCTCCACCTTTAAAGTTCTCATAATTAAATGTAGGAGAAGGTTGTCCTTTTGTAAGTGTTTTTATTATATCATACCGATTTATAATGGCTTCTTTTGTTTTTTCTTGAGATGCTAATGCTAGTAATCTATCTTTTATAGCATGTACATCTCCTTCACTAGGGCTATAAGAAAATAATAGACTACTTACTACATGATTTTTGATGCTAGGACTCTTGAAATTTTCAATCTCATTAAGTACTTTTTCCAAGTAAACTGTAATAGAGTCGTTTTTTGCTTCAATAGTATTCATAATATCTGTCATTACCAGATTTTTATATATATTGTGTTGTTTTGCATCTTCTTCATTGTCTTTATTTAATGCATCAAAGTCTGCTAAGAAATCTTCAGGAACTACATCTTCTCCACCAGCTAAGTATTTTTGATATCCTGCATAGTTTATTTTTAAATCCATTATATTGAATTCAAGAGCTTTTTTCTCTATTTTTTTGAATGATTCTGGAAAAGTACTGGCATCAATAATTTTATTTTGATTGTCAGTATGTGTATTAATTGCACTTAAAAATGTTTCAGGTTCTTGACCAAAAAACAATTCAAAGTCACCTGTTAGTTCTTGTTGTTTTATATTTTTTTGTGTTAAATATTCCTGCATAGTAGCACTTTCTCCAGTAAATTTAGGAGGTGTGTCTGGAGATGCTACATCAGCAGAAAGTGTAAGATGATCTCCTTTTGATAAAAATAAATTTAAACTCATATATCCTGCTCTTAGGCTTACATATCCATCTTGAGATAAATATATAGTATCTGTAAATGTTCCATCAGAAGCAACTTCTAATGTTCCAGAAACGTCAGGATTATTATATAATAAGGCTTTTTCATCTCCTAGATTTTGTAGTGTTCCACTTAGGATAGCATAATCAATTTCTTTTTCCTCTTCTTTATTACAAGATGTAATACATAATGCAAATGCGACTAGTAATATGATGTTTGTTTTCATAGGATTTAAAAGAATTATATGTCTATTAAGATTTGAAATCTAGTTCAATGTATCAATTTTAAATTAATTACTCAATTCTGTAATGACATTTTCAGCTTAAATATCAATATCTTAGTATTCAAAAAAAGATACATAGTTATGAAAGCTATAAATATTAAAGAAAAGTATACCAAATTTAATAAACAATGGCACCCTCATCAAATTGCAATTGTAGATGATATGCAAGTGATTTTAGCTAAGATTTCTGGTGAATTTGTATGGCATAGTCACAAAAATGAAGATGAACTTTTTTATGTTCAAAAGGGAATTTTGGAAATGCGCTTTCGCACTTCGACAGAGCTCAGTATAAACTCCAGCGAAGGCTATAAAGAATGGTCGGAAATAGTACAAGAAGGAGAAATCATTGTAGTGCCTAAAGGTGTAGAACATTGTCCTACAACCAAAAAAGGAGAAGAAGTACACTTATTGCTTTTTGAAAAACAAAACACAGCACATACAGGTGATGTACAACACGAGAAAACGCAAACAGAATACCCTAAGATATAAATAATTAATAACCAATATCTATGGATAAAAAAGACCTTGAAATATTAGAAGAAATATCCAATAAGACAAAAGAAATGTTTTCAATTGAGTATAACTTAGAAGGAGTACAAAGACTGGAGGAAGAAATTTCAAATAAACGTGATGAATTTCAAACTTGGAAAGAATCTAAACAGAATGCATGGGTAGAACATTTTGGAGCTTTTGTCGGTAGGTGTTTAACCTGAATATCTATGTACTAATTAAGAGTTGATTTAATATTAACTTTCTATACATACTCCATACT
>CAYYSK010000266.1:0-4412 GCA_964474345.1 uncultured Flavobacteriaceae bacterium | reverse complement strand
TGGGATAATCCAACACCATCAAACACTTATACAGACGCAAACGGAAATATCTTTGTATATTTAACAGAATCATCTCAGCCTAGAACTAATGAACTTATAAGATATGATGCTACAAATGATTCCTGGGAAAATCTTACAAACAATACCTTTATGATTCCAGGAAATTCATCTACAACATCAGGAATTGGTTTACCTGATGGAAGTATTCTTACTGTAACTCGAAATTTTGGTGGAGAGCATTTTGCTCATAGAATTATGCCAGATGGCAGTTTTGAAGAGCTTGGAGATTTATCAAATACAAATAATGAAAACCTAAAAATTAGTACCGCTATAAATCCTATAACTAATGAATTCTATTATTTTCATGCTGGAGCTGGTAATGTACGCGCAGCTAGATTTGATGGGACAGAATGGATTCAATTACCGGACATTGAAAATGTAAGTTCACCAGGTGTTTCAGGTATTGATATGGGTTTTGATGAATTAGGAAATCTATATGTAACGTATAGAGGAGGTGATACTGATAGAACTAGAGTAGCTGTTTTTGATGGTGTAGAATGGACTAACATTTTTACAAATTCTGTATTCAGTGCTGCACCCAATATTTATGTGGTATCCTCTACAGAAATTTATCTTGCAAACTCCATACAAAATACAAATATAGAAACGTATCTATATGACGGAACTAGTTTTACCCCTTTTGGAAACACGGTAGATGCAGAAGGAACAGTTAGTTCTGAGTCAGATATCCTTTTAGCATCTAATGGAGAATTATTTCTTTCCATATATAGAGAAGATGGTTTTTTTCGCTTTAACCAAGATACTGATGAATGGGAAATCGTTGATAATGATATTGCAGATGGACAGAGAATTTCAGGTTTTCGTCCAAGACTTTTAGAAGTAGAAGGTTTTATTTATAGCACATTTGCAGACGATTCAGGTATTACTACAGTTCGTTTTAATGAGTCTGTATTAAATGTTAATGAAAATGAAATAAATGATAATAGCTTAGTGATACACCCTAATCCAGCAAATAATTTTATCACAGTAACAAGAGAAGCATCTTTAGAACAAGGAAATCTAAAAGTTAATATTTTTGATTTAAATGGTAGAAAAGTAATCTCTAGAGAAATAAATACTATAAATAATCAGATAGATTTAAGCACTTTATCATCTTCAGCCTATATTATGATTGTAGAAGATGAAAGCAAACAAATACTAAAAAGGCAACAGATTATTAAATTATAATTAACAATTTAGTTAAAACTCCTAAAGCCTCAAATTGAAAATAATGCTCTCATTTTTAAAAAATGAGAGCATTATTTTATATAACAATATTATATATACTTACTTTTTTGTTAAAGAATCTTTAAAGGATTTCTGCTCGCATCCATTTTGGTTATATTTGAGAAGACTCAATACATCATATATAATGCGTACCATTACTTTTGTAGTTACACTACTTTTTTGTTCGCTTTGCGCGAAAATAAACGCTCAAGGAATTACCATACAACCCAATAAACCAACGGCTTCAGAAATCTTTGAAGACATCAAGAAGCTTAACTTTCTAGGTTCTGTTCTGTATGTTGCGGCACATCCTGATGATGAAAACACAACCGCAATTTCATATTTTGCAAACACAGTAAAAGCTCGTACAGCTTATCTTTCATTAACACGTGGCGATGGAGGTCAAAATATTGTAGGTCCAGAATTACGTGAATTACTAGGTGTGATTCGTACGCAAGAACTCCTTGCTGCTCGTGCAACCGATGGTGGAGAGCAATATTTTACAAGAGCAAATGATTTTGGTTATTCAAAACATCCCGATGAGACACTTGATATATGGAATAAAGATGAGGTTTTGAGTGATGTAGTTTGGGCTATGCGTACCTTCAAGCCAGATGTCATTATCAATCGATTTGATCATAGATCTCCTGGAACAACACACGGACATCACACCTCTAGTGCTATGCTTAGTGTAGAAGCGTTTGACCTTGTAAATGATCCTTCAAAATATGCAGATCAATTACAGTATACAGAAACATGGCAACCTCAACGCCAATTCTTTAATACCAGTTGGTGGTTTTATGGAGGCAGGGAAGCTTTCGCGAAAGCGGACAAATCTAATCTCGTAAAAATAGATGTAGGCACCTACTATCCAGGTTATGGATTATCTAATACTGAAATCTCTTCTTTAAGTAGGAGTCAGCATAAATCACAGGGATTTGGAAATACAGGAACCCGTGGAAGCAGTGACACTTATTTCGAATTATTGCGAGGTACCATGCCAAGTAATAATGATATATTTCAAGGAATCGATACTTCTTGGGGACGTGTAAAAGGGAGTAGTAAAGTAGCCGCATTATTACAGTCTGTTGAAGCTAATTTTGATACAGCACATCCAGAAAAAAGTGTTCCTGAACTTGTAAAAGCATACGCAGAGCTTCAAAAATTAGAAGATCAATATTGGAAAACGATAAAGAGTAGAGACATTCAAAATTTGATTGCTGCTTGTTCTGGATTGTACTTAGAAGCAGTTGCAAATACGCAAACAGCTACTATAGGAGAAGAAGTGACTTTGAGACTAGAAGCGATCAACAGAAGTAATGTTATTATGAAAATAAATAGCATTGCTGTTCCCTCTAAAAAAAGTAATTTAATTACTGAAGATCTTTCAAATAATAAAGTATATAGAACAGGAGAAAAATTCACAATATCTAATGAATTTGCTTCTACCAATGCGTATTGGTTAAATGAACAAGGTTCACTTGGAATGTACCGTGTAGATGATCGTAGACTGATTGGAAAACCAGAAACGCCAAAAAGAAATCTAGTTAGGTTTGAAATCAATATTGATGGTGTCGAT
The DNA here is from genome assembly GCA_964474345.1 of uncultured Flavobacteriaceae bacterium. GTDB lineage: Bacteria > Bacteroidota > Bacteroidia > Flavobacteriales > Flavobacteriaceae > Dokdonia. The sequence goes on along the minus strand of CAYYSK010000266.1, from coordinate 1,546 downwards.
ATCAATTTTGACAAACCTATCGTTTATAAATATAATGATCGTGTAAAAGGTGAGGTATATGAACCATTTGAAATTGTACCAGAAGCCTCTACAAGTATAAAAGATAAAGTACTCATCTTTGCAAATGCAGATGCAAAACAAATTCCTGTAACCGTTACTGCTCACAAAGAGTCACTTACTGGAACAGTCCGATTAGATATTCCAAAAGGCTGGAAAGTTAGCCCTCAAAGCGCTCCTGTGTCTATTGCTTCAAAAGGAGAACAACAAAGTATTAATTTTACAGTAACACCACCTTCAAATCAAAATGAAGGTATAATCATTCCAAAAGTGACTGTTGGAAATACGACTTACGATAAAGAGTTAGTTAAGATTGACTATAGTCATATCCCGTTGCAATCATTATTTCTTCCTGCGCAAGCAAAAGTAGTACGATTAGATATAGAGCGTAGAGGAGATTATATAGGATACATTCAAGGGGCAGGTGATGCAGTACCACAAAATCTAGAACAAATAGGATATCAAGTAGCTATTATTACACCTGAAGAAATCACCAAAGAACGATTAGCACAATTTGATGCAGTTGTTGTAGGAATACGTGCTTATAATGTAGTAAACGAGTTACAAAGTAAACAACCAACATTATTGGAATATGTAAAAGAAGGAGGTACATTGATTGCTCAATATAATACGAGTGGTCGACGTGGTAGTACAAATGTAGGTGCTCCGTATCCTTTAAAACTTTCTCGCGATCGTGTTACTGATGAGTATAGTGATGTAAAAGTGATTGCCAAAGATCATCCTCTTATGAATTTTCCTAATAAAATCACTCAAGAAGATTTTGAAGGATGGACACAAGAACGAGGTTTATACTTCCCTAATGAATGGTCTGATGAATACACTCCTATTTTATCAATGCAAGATAAAGGTGAGACACCTAAAAAAGGAAGTTTACTAGTCGCTCCCTATGGAGAAGGGCATTATATCTATACAGGGTTAAGTTTCTTTAGAGAATTACCTGCCGGTGTTTCTGGAGCCTATCGCTTATTTTCAAATATGCTATCTATAGGAAAAGAAAAACCTAAAAAAGTAAAAGGATAATGCCATGAGTAAAGAACCTAAATACGTTTGGAAAAAATCGTACACCGTCGTTCTTATTGCTAATTTGGTGTATTTTATTTTGTTTTTTCTTTTAATGAAACAATACGTTTAATATGGAAATTATTGATTGGATTGTTCTTGGAGCAACACTTGTATTTATTGTTCTTTATGGAGTATACAAAACGCAAGGAAGTAAAAACGTAGAAGATTACATACGTGGTGGTAATACATCAAAATGGTGGACTGTAGGATTATCTGTCATGGCAACGCAAGCAAGTGCTATTACGTTCTTATCTACCACAGGACAAGGTTTTTATAGCGGAATGGGATTTGTACAATTCTATTTTGGACTTCCTATTGCCATGGTCATCATCTGTCTTGTTTTTATTCCTATTTACCACAGACTTAAAGTATTTACTGCATATGAATATTTAGAAAGTAGATTTGA
>CAYYSK010000265.1:0-4461 GCA_964474345.1 uncultured Flavobacteriaceae bacterium | reverse complement strand
TGATTTGTTCATTCGTTTTACAAAGACCAAGCAAAGTTGAAACAACTCTTTGCTGATCACTACTATTTAAATTCAGGTAATAATCTTTAAAACTATCAGGAACCATATCTTTTAGATTTTATTTTTAAGATACAGAATACCTACTTTAAATCATAACAGAGCTATCCAGGATAAACTTCCTGAAAAACTCTTAGTATATCGCCTAATTATTACAAGGTTGTTTTTCCTTTCAAGGAATATAATGCTGCAGAAGTTTATACTGAGTGTAGTCGAAGTACGAAAGCAAAAAAAGAATATGACTAGTTAATACTAAGAAGCGTGTCATTACTTTATAATTACGACATCCTTAATAAGAACAGATTCTTCACAGTTTTCAACAATAAGTTGTATGTTTTTTTCCGATAGTGTCTCTCCGTAGATACTGTATATAGCACAAGGCTCTTTTCTAGTTTGACTTTCGTTAAAATCGATATCTCCTCTTTTTAAAACCTGATTAATTGCAACGGTATCTAACTCATGTGTGGCTAGTGATTGCTCAGCTTCCGGAGATAAGGTGTATGTTTTTGTGTTGATATTCTTTAATACTCGTGCTTCAGGAAAATAGGCGCAACTTGTTTTTTTGCCACTAAAGAAAAATGCTAAAATGATTAAGCCAATTGAAAAACCACCTAAATAGTAGCCTATACGATGTAATAAACGCATTATTTAAAAAATAAGAAGATTGATATCTTGGTAGTATAGATCAAACCAATCTGCTACCGATTTGTTGGTTAAAACGCCGTGGTAAAAATACAAACCGTTTTTCAATCCTTTATCAAATCTGAGTTTATTTTCTATACCACCTTCTTCTCCTATATCTAGAAGATACGGAGTAAAGATATTACTCAATGATATGGAGGCAGTTCTAGCAAATCGAGCTGGAATATTAGGAACACAATAATGCGTAACTCCGTGCTTTACAAATGTGGGTTCATCGTGAGAAGTCACATCACTTGTTTCAAAACAACCTCCCATGTCAATACTTACATCAATAATAACAGCTCCAGGCTTCATACCCTCAACCATAGTTTCAGTAACGATAACAGGAGATCTATTGGTACCTCGTACAGCTCCAATAGCAGCATCGCAGCGTTTTAAAGCTTTGACTAAGTTTTTAGGTTGTAGAGTAGATGTATATATAGGCCTACCTATATTAGATTGTATACAACGCAGTTTTGTGATAGAATTGTCAAACACCTTCACATTTGCTCCTAATCCTATGGCAGATCGTGCCGCAAATTCTCCAACGGTACCTGCTCCTATAATAACAACCTCTGCAGGAGGGACACCACTGATGTTCCCAAGAAGCATACCTGTGCCTAGCTCAGTATTACTCATAAGCTCAGCAGCTACTTGTACGGCAGCTGTCCCTGCAATTTCAGAAAGAGTACGTACAGCAGGATAGGTGCCATCATCATCTTTTATAAATTCAAAAGCAATTGCTGTAGCTTTTTTGCTTGCTAATTTTTCAAAATAGGCTTTGTATTGTGTTTTGAGTTGTAAGGCAGAGATCAACACTGTTTGAGGGTTGATCATTTCAAGTTCTTCTAGAGAAGGTGGTTCTACCTTAAGAATCATAGGGCATGAAAATACTTTTGCTGTGTCATTTGTGACCTCAGCACCCGCTTCACTATAATCTGTATCAGAATAATGAGCTCCTTCACCCGCTTTTGATTCTATAAGAACACGGTGCCCATTTGCTGTGAGAGCTGCAACAGCATCTGGGGTAAGGCATACACGACGTTCCTGAAAATGAGCTTCTCTAGGAATCCCTATAAATAAATTACCTTTCTTTTTAGCAATCTCTAGGGTTTCTTCTTGTGGCAGTAATTGCGCTCTTGTAAATGGGCTGTTGGGTGTATCCATAAAGTTGGGTTCTTAGGTCTTTTTAACAGACAAAAGTGGTCATATCAAAAATACGGATTTAAAAAGAGATTTTTGGAACTGAAAACTAAAGATGACTAACGACTCATATACATAGGTTCTTCTTCTTCATCTTCTTTATCGATATCAATAATTTCATTTTCTTCTTTTTTCTTAGTTTGTAATTCCCCTTTCCAAGTAACACGATTTAATTCACTTAAGTCAATCCCGTGGATCTTATCAAAAATTTTTGTTCTAATAGTATAGGAAAAAATAAGCATAACAAAAATGATAGGTGCAAGTATATATAATTCTTTTGAATCCATAAATTCAATTTCATCACTTATGATAGTGTAAATCTGAAAAATAATCATGCAAATAGGAACAAGTATTGCATGATACCACCAATGCTTACAAGTGAAAAACCAAATTAATAAAAGAAATAAGGGAACAATTTTATTAAATAATGTCCAGAATAAAACCTGTACACTTCCATAATAGTTGCTATTGATTGTACCGAAAGGAGAATCCCAAACGTCTCCGAGAGGGATTCCTTCATACAAATAAAAAAAGTAAGGTGATATTATAATAAATAAAGCAATAATACTACCATAAAATAGCGCTTTTCTTTTATTACTTACAGCTTGTTTACCCGTTGTTTTTCCCTGGGATTTTAATAAGTTTTTTGTCGATTGCTTGGTCTGCATTGGTTTCATTCGTTGCAGTGTACATAAGTGCTGTTGCGCCTGCCATAAGCAGCGCTAATAGTAAAGCTTTAACTTTCATAATTGTGAGTGTTTAATGTTAATGATTTGTTAGAACAAAAATCATGAAACACTCTAAAAGTTGTACTATTTGTTTTTTTTTGTAAATTCGTACCCTTTTTCAAAAAAAAGAGCTATTCAGCATATATAACACTTAGTTATTTTATAATCCTTCAAAAACATTTTTTTCGTTGAAGAGATTTTCTTTTTGTCTTTTATCCAGAGATATTAAAATAAGATAAGAATTTCCTTACAATAAACTCTTACTTTAATTTATTAAAATTAACATAATTTTAACTTTTTTAACTCATAATTATGACTCTTTGACCAATTTCTCCTATCAAAATTTGTATTTTTTGATTTTTTTCAGGTATAAAATTGGATATTTTTTTTGGCCACTCTATAAATATCCAATCTCCATGCATAAGATACTCTTCAAAGCCTATATCCAGAACTTCTTCTTCTTGATCTACTCTATAAAAATCAAAATGATAAAGCACCTTGTCTTCTAAGGTTCTATACTCGTTAACTATTGAGAATGTGGGACTTGATACAGTTTCAGAAACTCCTAACTGTTTTGCTAGAGCTGTAATTAAGGTCGTTTTTCCAACGCCCATATCGCCATCAAAAAGTAATACAGTACTCTTGGTGCGTTCTATGATCTGTGCTGCAATACTATCTATTTCGGATAGTACGTAGGTTAATTTCATTTTAAAACTTCTAGTTGGGACCTTAAATATATAAAAAAATGATGCATAATGAGGTATTAACAAAACGTTAGGATTTTGAAGACTAGATATACAAGTAGTTGTTAATTTTAAAATAAGAAGAGAGTATATCTTTTAAGACCTAGTAGTTAAATACTTTTATAAGAATGAAGATATCTTCCTGTTTAGAAAGGTAAAGAGTATACTTTTTTAGATCGGATACTAAAATTAAATATCCCTAGTTTACGTTCTTATGCACCACACATAATCAGATTATATTTATTAATGTATAAACTAGGAATATTTTTATATGAGTTTGAATGTCTTACGTATTGCAACTTATAAGATCACTCAGGTATTCATTATTAAATATATCTACTTATCTGCTACTTTAACTTCCCTGTTTTTAAAGTGAACTATAGTATAGATATACTTCTTTCTCACATTCACAAATTTGCATACTTTCCTTTTGTTGTACAAGATTTGTATCGGTACATTTATAAATGTTCCATGCATTTTTATAAATTTTCCTAGCTAATTTTAGCTACATTCGTTTTATGTGTTTAAAACAATATATAATCCCTATACTCGTATGTTTTTTATTCTTAAAACCTTCCTACGCCCAAGAACCTATTTTAGATGGGTATATCCCTATAGATTCTTTAAAAAATAAAGAGTATAAAGTTTTTATAAATCATTTTAACAGAACAGCTCCAGATTATGGTAAAGAAGGCGATAGTTTGTTTGCACATGAAGTAGCTATGACCTATTTATGGAAAGCATACCAAATTAATGATACTTTGAATATGGGCAAAGCCTATAGTATGCTAGGGCACTTAGAAGGACTTCGATTGGATTATCTAGATAAAGCAATTATTTATACAGAAAATTATGATGATAATTTTTTACCAGCCACTGCATATAGATTAAAATTCATTAATTTTTATTTACAAGGTAATTATAAAAAATCAATGAAGATGTTATTTGGAGCTTTAGAAAGTGTGCAAAAAAACAAAAATGATTATTTATTACATTGCTGTGTTCAACTCATAAGTGCAACACACTTATTATTTAGGACTTCAATAGGG
>CAYYSK010000264.1:0-4548 GCA_964474345.1 uncultured Flavobacteriaceae bacterium | reverse complement strand
TTTGTAGCTCACTTTACATTGAAAAGGTAAACCTTAACAAACAATATAGAACAAATGAAAAACTCCTAGTAATCACTAGGAGTTTTTTTACTAACTAAATCAAAATATATGTTAGTTACAAAATATCTTTTAATCTTGGTTTCTTAATAGCTTGCACAAATGAAACATCAAAATCTGAAAACTTCTTTAAATAACTCTCTATAGATGTTCCATAAGCATCATTAAATCCAATTGCTCCGTTTGAGCGTAAAAAACGCTTTACACTTCCTGGGCCTGCAAGATGAGCTGCTGCCAAAATTCCAGACTCTGTAATCTTAACACCTCCAACCCATCTACCTGAATACCTCTTAATATCGCGGCGTAATACCCATTTATTACGAGATGTATTTAACAAGAATGCATGCTCTTGTAAAGCAGGGTTTTTAATAAAATTTTTAGTGTTTTTAATTCCAATAAGGTCTAAGGTAGACGCACCAAACTGATACTTTCCCATATATCCTAATGTATTAATACTAAAATAGTTTCCTTGAGATTCTTTAAAAGCAAGAGCTTCTTTAAATCCAACATACATATCTCCTGTATATACAAGTGGGAAATACATTGTCATATCTTCCTGAAGTGCTTCTTCAGGTAATTGTACCGTATAAAAAAGGTCAAGACCTTTTGTTGAATACTTAGAAAAGTCAGTTTTAGTGAGTTCTTTCTTTTCTGAAATATATCCTAGTGACAATAGTCCTATCATAAACGGAAGGACAGTAACTTTTACCAGGGTTCTTACCATATAATCGCTTTTCGACTGCTAAGGCTTTTTAACTTTTTAAAGCCTTATATAACGCTGTCTATTTCGGCCGGCAAAAATACAACAAAAAATGACACCATCTAATAAAAATCGATAAAGTATCTAAAACTACTGTTCATTGAACAAAACCCCTTGTTTTCAGTACTTTTCAGCGATTCTATTTTTAAGAACGTTTTAAGAAACGATCGTAAAAATGTTAAAATTTTCATTTTTGCCCCCACAAAACGTCAAACACAACATTAAAACGCAGTCATATTACACAATAAAGTTACAGTTTAGATATATTCAAATAGAGGTATATAGGAAAAAGTTAAGAACAGGGTTATCAACAACTTAACGTTTTACCCCTTGGCGGTTAATCCAGCGCTTATAAGCTGTGCTATTTGCATTGTGTTGAGAAAGTGTCTTTGCAAATTTATGGTAACCAAATCGCTCTACATCTGCAACAAAGTAATAATAGTTATGTTTCTCAGGGTTGAGAACAGCATCTATTGATGATATATCTGGCATAAAAATAGGGCCTGGAGGAATTCCTGCATTTCGATATGTATTATATGGAGAATCTGTTTCCAAATCTTTATACAAAACTCGTTTGACAACCATATTCCAATCATTTGCCTTATTTTTCATAGCAAATATAATAGTAGGATCTGCGTCTAATTTTATTCCCTTTTTAAGTCTATTGAGATACACTCCAGCTACACGAGATCTTTCATCAACTTTTGCTGTTTCTTTTTGCACAATAGAGGCTACAGTATAGACCTCTTCAGGGGTGAGTTTTAATATTTTTGCTTTTGCTTTACGCGTATCATTCCAAAACCGTTTATGTTCTTTAAGCATACGATTTCTAAAATCTTTAGCAGATGTATTCCAAAACAATTCATAGCTATTAGGAATATACATTGTTAATGCTGTTTCATTTGTAAATCCGTTTGCTTTTAAAAAATTAGGTTCTTTCATAGCTAAAAGCAGTGACAAACTATCTGTTTCTATTTGGCTTGCAATACGTCCTGCTAGGTTTTCTATACGCTCTTGATTATTAAAGGCAATCTTAACAGGCGTGTTACTAATACGAATTGTATTAATAATATCGTTATTACTCATTCCTTTTTTTATAATAAAGCGACCTGATTTTATATTTGTCACATAACCTTTACGCTCAGCTACAGATGCAAAATCATCAACATCTTTTAACAAAGGAGCAATATCATCACGTACGGTATCAAAAGTAGCTCCAGATTCTACAAAAAGATACGCCTCTTCATTATCAAAAGCTGTATTTGGAGAAAATATAGCTGTATATACGTTATAGGCAAAAATACCACCTATTACAATTCCGACTATGGCAATGACTAATAAAATTCGTTTGATATACATTATAATAAGTGTTGTAATAAAATTTCGTTTTTATAGCTTTCGCGAAAGCGGTCTCCTTCTCCACTAATCCTTCTCCAATCTCGCTTCACTCCTACCTCTATAAAACCATTCTTTTTAAATAATTGAATACTCGCTATATTATCTTCAAGAATATTAGCATATAATTGATGCATTTTCAAATGATCTCTGCAATAATTAACAATCAGTCTAAGTGCTTCTTTTCCATATCCTTTACCTCTATTTTTCTCTTCTTCTATCAAAATACCTACACCAGCTCTTGCATTGTGAGGATCAAAATCAAAAACATCAATCAGTCCAATAAGAGTATTAGAATTAATGTCACATATAGCAAAGCGTACTTGTTTTACTTCATAAATATCTTTGTGCGCGTTTGCTAAATATTCTTTAATACTATATAAAGAAAAAGGAACTAATGTTTCACTTACAAGCCATAAATTCTCGTTGTTTTCTATTCGATGTATATCAACTAAATCTTCTGGCTCTATAGCTCTTAAAAAAACAGTATTCCCTTTTAAAGTTACCATGTGATTACACCTTCAAATACATGTGTAGCTGCCCCAATGAGATATATATTTTCGTAACCTTGGGCTTGTTTTTCAAAACTAACTTCAAGAGTTCCTCCTTCTACAGCAAGTTGTACAATATTAGAAGTTGTTTTTCCTTGTTCATACATGGCTAATGCTACAGCTGTCACACCTGTACCACAACTTAAAGTTTCGTCTTCAACTCCTCTTTCATAGGTTCGTACTGCAAATATGTTTTTACCTGTTTGTGATACAAAATTAATATTACTCCCCGCATTTCCATACAAATCACTATATCGTATACTTGCTCCTTCTTTTTTTACATCCAACGTTGATAAATCATCTGCAAATTGTATATGATGTGGAGAACCTGTATCTAAAAAACTATATGTTTCGGTAGACTTTATTGTTGTGACATCTTGCATTTTAAGATGTACTACACCTTCTTTTATAGTAGCTTTATGTAATCCATCTATGGCTTCAAAAGTTGTAGATGTATTAATGATTTTTAACGCTTTCGCGAAAGCAACTATACATCTCCCTCCATTTCCACACATACTACTTTGTTTGCCGTCGGCATTATAATAGACCATTGTAAAGTCTAACTTTGAATGATTCTCTAATAATATAAGACCATCTGCTCCTATTCCAAATTTACGATCACAAATCTTTGAAACAAGTTTGGTATCATCTTTGGGGAAAAACAGTGTTCGGTTGTCAATAATTACAAAATCATTGCCTGTACCTTGATATTTATGAAATGGAATCGTCATGCTTTATATAGATAAACGACAAAAATAAGAAATTAGCATTTTGTGTCAGCTGTTAAAAGGCAGTTAAATATGAATTGTGTGTGTACTAAAATTTTTAATTTAACATTATATAATCACCTAATGAAAACGATCATGAAAAAAATAGCAAGTTTACTTTCTGTTGCTGTCCTAGCAGGTGTTATAACCCTAGGCGCTTACAAATTATTTTTCGAAAAACCAGTTTCGACACCCAATATAACTCAAAATCAACCTGCTAGCATTCCTGTATATACTCCTACTTCATATACAGCTGCAGCCAATTCTGGTATTGATTTTACCGAAGCTGCTGAACGTACTGTAAATGGTGTAGTACACGTAAGTAATAAACAAGAGTACAAACAACCTAGAAACATGATGGAATTTCTTCGCGGAGGAGGTCAACGTGGAGGAACTATAGGTTCTGGTAGTGGTGTTATTATATCTGGAGACGGCTTTATCATTACAAATAATCATGTAATAGACGGAGCTAGTGAAATTGAAGTAGCATTAAATGATAATCGCAAGTTTACTGCAAAATTAATTGGGACTGATGAAAAAGCAGATATTGCTCTTATTAAAATAGATGCCGAAAGTGAACTACCATACATCCCATTTGGAGATAGTGATGCGACAAAAGTAGGAGAATGGGTTCTTGCAGTAGGCAATCCTTTTAATCTTACCTCTACCGTTACCGCAGGAATCGTATCTGCAAAAGCAAGAGATATAGATGAATCTGATGCAAATCCGCAATCTTTTATTCAGACAGATGCTGCAATCAATCCTGGAAATAGTGGAGGAGCCCTTGTAAATACATATGGAGAATTAGTAGGTATAAACACAGCTATTACTTCTCAAACCGGTTCTTATGTAGGATATGCTTTTGCAGTACCTTCTAATAATGCTCGTAAAATTGTAGAAGACATTATGCAATATGGTTCTGTACAAAAAGGAATCCTAGGAGTAAGTGGCAGATCTATAAACTCATTAAATCAAGATGCTATAAAAGATTTAGAAATCACAACAACAGAAGGTTTTT
>CAYYSK010000263.1:0-4549 GCA_964474345.1 uncultured Flavobacteriaceae bacterium | reverse complement strand
TACACGTACAATCGCATAAAGCAACAGCAATAGTAAGCACAACCTGGATTACTCCATTAAAAGAAATTCAAACTACAGAGACACATACACTTGTCAAAATAGTAGGAAAATGGTATCTCAATCCAACAACAGTAGATCCTGACACACCTCCAGACCAATTGTATTCTCAAAATACTACTACGTTTTACAATCATGGAAAACGTCGCATTACTTCAGGAAAAACTCATCATGAAGATGTTCTTAAACAACCAGTTGTCGAAGTGTTATCTGCTCGATTAGTACAGATACAAAATCAATATGTAATTGTAGGAGAGATTCAAAACATTGATAATGTCCCAGCAGATATCTCAGTTACAGGAACGTTATATAGTGAAGACAATCATATGCTCGCGCAGTTTAATGCAAAGGATATTATTAAACATAAGTTGTTGCCTAAAGAAACAACTCCTTTTAGAGTTAATTTTGAAGATATTGCTTGGAAAAATAATGAAGATCAAAAACCTACGCAATACAATCCTGATTCTTTTACAGAAATCAAACTAGAAGCAACTCCTGTCACTTTTGAGGTACAAGTAAAGGCAAATGTCGCTACAAAAGATCTACATCAACCGTTGGTACTTTCTGATGTGTATCTAACATACGACCCTTTGTCACAAAAAGAAATCCTCTCTGGATTCTTATTTAATCAAAGTATCCAAGACGCTACGATCCCACAACTATTAATTGGATATTATAATGACCAAAAGGAATTGCTTTGGACAGAAGCAGCGTATATAGATGCTAGTGTACGGCAACAACGTAAAAGAGATGTTACAATCTCTATATCTGAAGAAAAAGAACTACATATTATTGCAGAAGGACTGAAAAATGTTTCGGTTAATGGGTTGCCTAATCAGCATATTTCTGATAAAGTAGTTCCTAATCGTAGATCTGGTATTCAAGATCTTAGTTTTATAAAAATCAAACACCTTCAGTATTCATATATAAAAATCAAGCCTAATGCATATGTAGGCAATCCTTTATGACACAGATTAAGAAACAATATATCTTATGGATGTGTATTGCTTTGATAAGTAGTATAGCGATGCTTATGTCTTGTCAGAAACAAGAAAAGAAAGGTCCTATTATTACAACGAATGCAAGTGCAAAGGTGATACTTCCTTCAGAACTTATTATTGCTGGAAATCCGTTAGTACTACCTATAGAAACTGATGCCACATATCTTCAAGTACTACTAGAAGGCAGTTATGGTAGTACTATAGTACTTGTTGATTTTGAAAGTATTGGAAACTCCATAACTATCCCAGAAACATATACAAAACGTGCAGGCATCTTACAGTACACCGTTTTTGAAAGAGAAATCGTACTTGACCAAGGCTCTTTTTATATACATCCAGATACATCGCAACTCTCTTCTATAGAAAACTATGTGGGACCTCGAAGCATTATGGCAAATGAACGAGATTATAGCATGCTTATTACTATCCCAACCGATTATCTTGACAATATGTTACCTGATACTACATCAATACAAATACACACTCATTTTCAAGAAACAACCACACCTAAAACACATCAGTTAAAGAATAATATTGCTTGGCAACATATCCCTGCACCATTACAATCAGGGCGTATTACAACCGCTACAACATTACAAGATGTCTCTTCAAAAGAATTAGTGATTGATGTATTTCCTGATATTGCAACAAACTTTACCATTACCACAGATCGTATTCATCCGTATGCAGATGGCAATGAAGTAATGACGATACAAAGTTCACAAATCAAAGATGCACATGGCAATGTAGTTTCAGATGGGACATTGGTGACATTTTATATCAATGATAGTCTTGGTGGTTATTGGGAAACTACTGGAAGTACAATTCAGGGGTACGCTTTCGCGAAAGCGTTACACCCACAAATCCCATCCTCATGGACAATTAAAGCTGGTATTGAGGGAATGGCTCAAAGTGATTCTACAGATGTGATTTTTAATTCTTTCTTGAAAGATATTCCTGTAACATCTTCAGGAAATGGACATGAAATTGTTGTGGGGCCCATTACAAGTTATCTAGGACAAATTATTCAAGACGGTATTGAAGTACAATTAAGCACCTATTCTCTAGAATTTACAGTATCTCAATTATCTAAAAACGGAATGGCTTATTTTACAATTCCTCAAGAATTTCTTGCAAATACTTCTGAACAGATTCGAATTGAAGCTTTAGGAAATTCTAAAATCATAACCGTAGTACCAGAATGAAAATCAATAAACTCACATATCGTTCATTGATCATCATTGTATTTGTTAGTATCAATGCTGGTATTTTATATGGTATTAGTCAAGTACTCGCTTTCTTAAATACAGGTGCAGATCGTTCCCAAATCTTACATCTAGATCTTACTAAAGAGCAGTACTATACTCCAGAAGTTATTTGGGAATCTATAGAAAACCCTGGGAGACCTTTGGAACCTTTTAATCAATCCAAAATAGAACAAGATTACCTCGATGCATGGTATGCTCGGAATATAGCATTTATGAATTATGATCAGAGCTTTATTCCAGATCATTATACTTCTAATGCACGTATAAAATTATATGAAAGCCTTCAAGAAAATAGCAATAAGCAAATCATTGTTGAGAGTACCACACTTGCTCATCATCTTACATTAGAGATGTATAGTGCAGATGGTACTTTGGCCGTACTTACAGATCGCAATGTCACATCTTATCAACGTGTATTGAAGAAAGGGCAGTTAGCATATGAAAGAGCATCTGTCTCAGATTATCGTATTATTCTTTTACTGGAAGATGGTTTTTGGAGAATCCGACATATTGAAAAAATAGGCATTTCTCAACCTATCAAAACACGTTCAAAAAGCACTAATCATTACAATACAATAGAAGGAATCAATTACTATCCTCAGGATACACCTTGGAATACTTTTGGAAATGATTTTGATGCTGCAATTATTAACCAGGATTTTGAGATCATTAAAGATTTACAATTAAATACGATTCGTGTTTTTGTAGGGTATGATGATTTTGGTGGGGCTACTGTTTTTCAAGAAAAACTAGATAAACTGAAATCCCTTCTAGACGAAGCTTCAAAGGTCAATCTACAAGTCATTGTTACGGTATTTGATTTTTATGGGGACTATAGTGTCATCGATTGGACACGTACACAAAAACACCTTATCACTATTGTAAATGCTATAAAAGAGCATCCTGCTCTGTATAGCTGGGATATTAAAAACGAACCTGATCTTGATTTTAAAACTAGAGGAACTTCACTAGTTACGGCGTGGGTACAGCACATGATACAATCACTTCGAGATACAGACCCTAATCATCCCATTACTATAGGTTGGTCTTCTCCAGAAGTTGCGTTGACCCTAGAAAAAGAAGTAGATTATATCTCTTTTCATTATTACAAAGACATTGCAGATCTATCAAAGGTATACACTGAGTTACAACAACAAACTGATAAGAACATTGTACTTGAGGAAATAGGGCTTTCTAGTTACAGAGGGCTTTGGAACCCTTTTGGGTATTCAGAGAAAGATCAGATGAACTTCTATACTGAATTACTATCTACTCAAAAAGATAATAACATCTCGTTTCTCTCTTGGACCTTGTATGATTTTAAAGAAATTCCGCAGCAAGTTGCTGGTCGGTATCCTTGGCAAAAAAACAAGCAGCTCTATTTTGGATTGATCAATACAGATGGAGAAAAAGATAAGGCATATCAAGTTATTAAGGATAGGTGATTTTAGCACATGAATCTAAAATATATTATATCAGTTATATAGAAAAATAACACTTTATTTTAGATTAGGAATATCATTCTGATTATTCAATTTTATAATTTCATTTTTTTACAGATACTGTTTAAATTTAAATATTGATTCTTAAGTATTAGTCAAACTAGGGGTTTTCGGTATTTTCAAATACTTGTACGAGTATATCAAACTTGATTAGCCTGGTAAGTTATTATCGGAAATTACCATTTAACACACTATTATACAGTACTTTAACACATTAATAATCTTAAAAAATTTATTACTATGTTAAAAAACATTTCAAATTTAGGCACTACTTTAAGTAAAAAAGATCAAAAGTCCATTCAAGGAGGTGAATTTTGCGCTATCCATTGTATTGCAGAGTGCTACAATTCAATAGATATTAATGACCAAGAAGCTCTAGCAGCATGTAATGCAAGATGCCAACGACTTAGTAATCAGCATGGAAATGGAGGCTTTTAAAATGTTAAACCCGAATTATGCATTAAAACTTCGTAATGAGGATTGAACGTATAATAAAATTATGACATTTTATGAGTTTTAGCGTAGCACCGTAAAGCCTGTCTTCACGAAGGTGGAGAGTTAAACTCAAAAATGTAGTGTAACGGTATATTTTGCAGTACGTTCAAGCTGTAATAGACTTTCTAATGCATAATTCGGATTAAAAAAGAGAGATAGCAGATGCTATCTCTCTTAAACACTATATTCAATTTAGGGGGATCGAAATAGTGTATCGGGGTTTTAA
>CAYYSK010000262.1:0-4551 GCA_964474345.1 uncultured Flavobacteriaceae bacterium | reverse complement strand
GCATCATAAAATGTATTTGCATCTATCGCTATTTGTGACATTCCTGTTAATCCTAGTTTACGCTCTACAGCTGGACCTACCACAAAAGGACCTATCCCTACATTAAGTTCGCTAAGCTTAATACTTGCAAATTTACTTGCCATACAATAATCTGTAGCACTAGCAACGCCAACACCTCCTCCTACTGTTTTTCCTTGTACACGACCTATGATAAATTTAGGACACGTACGCATGGCATTAATCACATTTGCAAAACCAGAAAAGAACACCCTCCCAGTTTCTGCATCATTAATAGTAATTAATTCTTTAAAACTTGCCCCTGCACAAAATGTACGATCACCTCCACTTTTTAAGATGATTACTTTTACAGCATCATTCTTTCCTGCTTCTGTTATTGTGTTTGCAAGTTTTGCTAAAATATCTCCCGGCAAACTATTATGAGCTGGGTGAAAAAATTCTATTGTTGAAATTCCGTTTTGTATTTCTTCTTTTACGTATGGGTCAGACATGATTATGTTTGATTCTTTAAATTAATTAGTCAAATAAATTAAATTGTTCAAAATGATGGTTCAAATGTTTTCTCTCCATTAAGTACCATTCGTATTTATTTAATTCTCCAAATACGGCATTATTTGCTGTAGCTGTAGGATTTTCTTTATAATGTTTTAAGTACTCCTGTCGCACTTTACTTAATTCCGCTTTTGCAAAAGCGAGGTTCTCATGCTTTAATGCTGGCTGAATTCCTGATTCATATAATGGGAAATTATACTCGCGAGGCATCTTATCATAATTATATAAAGTTGCATGTACCTTATCCAACACTTTTTCTGGTGTAGCCACTTCAAAATCTTGAACTTCTCTTGTTGCTATACGATATGTTAATTCTAAATGCTCTACCATTTGTTGTGGTGTCATCGCTCCCCACTGTGGTTTACTATCTTCTGTAAGTTTTGCTAAAGACTGCTCAAAAACAGCATCGGTAATCTCTGTAAAAACCGTTTGCTTTTTCTGAACCATAGTAAGAATAGTTGCTACAGCTACTAATGGATCTTTTTCTTCAGCCTCTGGAGAGCCTGGCTCAATAGTCGCATCAAACACCTCAACAAACCATTTTACAATACCACAAGGATGCTCAGTACCAGATACATCGCGTTCTATTTTTTGCTTGCACGTTAAACGCACATACACTGTATCATTATGATAGATTGGACGTAAAAAACGACACTCTTCTAATCCATAATTTGCAGCTACAGGTCCCTTATTAGGATATACAAATAATCCTGCCGCCGCAGCTAAAATAAAATACCCATGTGCGGTACGTTTTTCAAAAATACTTCCCTCTAAAGAAGTAATATCTGTATGCGCATAAAAATGATCCCAAGTAAGATTTGCAAAGTTTACAATATCACCATCTGTAATGGTTCTATTATGTGTTTTAAGTGACATTCCTGGCTGAATATCTTCCCAATGATATGCAAATGGATGTTTATCTATTTCTTTATATGCTGCTTTTGCTTGGTAAATTCCTGTCACTTCTGTAAGTGTTGTTGGAGAGCCTTGTACAGCACAACGCTGTAAATAATGTTTTATACCTCGCATTCCTCCCATTTCTTCTCCTCCTCCAGCACGTCCTGGTCCTCCATGGATAAGATTTGGTAACGGAGATCCATGTCCAGTAGATTGCTTTGCGCTTTCTCTATTTAAAATCAATATTCTACCATGGTGACTTGCTGCAGACACTGTATAATCTCTTGCAATTTGATTATCATTGGTCATAATAGAACTTACCAAAGAACCTTTACCCATTTTTGCTAATGTAATCGCATCTTCTAGATTCTTATAAGGCATAATCGTACTCACAGGTCCAAAAGCTTCGGTAACGTGAGCATTTTCATTTGTTAACGGGTTGTCCTCACGAAGTAAAATAGGTTTCATAAATGCTCCTTTTTGCGCATCTGCACCTATCGTTTCTACTTCATCAAGATTTCCATATACAATATCGGCTGTTTTAGCAATCTCTTGTACTTGATTTCTTACAGATTGTCGTTGTGCATCATTTACCAATGCCCCCATACGTACCTCTTTTAAACGAGGGTCACCTATAGTTACCTTATCTAACGCTTTTCCTAACGCAATCTGTACATCTTCCACTAAATTTTCAGGAACAATAATACGACGTATCGCTGTACATTTCTGTCCAGACTTTACCGTCATTTCATTACGCACTTCTTTAATAAATAAATTAAATTCTGGTGTTCCTGGAACAGCATCCTCCCCAAGGATTGCAGCATTTAATGAATCTGCTTCCATTGTAAAAGGTACTGACTCTTGCGTCAATTGAGGGTGATTCCTAAGTGTTCTTCCTACTGCTGCAGATCCTGTAAATGTAACAACATCTTGAGACTGCACCGTATCTAAGATATCTCTAGCAGTACCACTAATTAACTGTAAAGAACCTTCCGGTAAAATTCCAGAAGCAATAATTTCTCTTACAACAGCTTCTGTCAGATATGCTGTTTGTGGTGCTGGCAAAACAACTGCTGGCATTCCTGCCATCCAATTGACAGCACATTTTTCTAACATCCCCCATATTGGGAAGTTAAATGCGTTTATATGAACAGCCACACCTTCTTTTGGCACCATAATATGATGTGCCATAAAACGTCCTCCTCTTGACAAATCAATAGGATCTCCTTCTACATGATATGATTGATTTGGGAATAATTTACGGAGTGATGCATTAGCAAAAAGATTTCCAAACCCTCCTTCTATATCAATCCAACTATCAATCTTTGTTGCTCCAGTACGATAACTCAACTCATAGAAAGCACGCTTCTTTTTAGTAAGATACAAGGCCAATTTCTTAATCATATTACCTCGTTCTTGAAACGTCATTTTACGTAGTACAGACCCATGATCACGCCCGTATTGCAAAATACTTGCCGTATCAATTCCTTGGGTAGTTACACTTGTAAACTGCTCTCCAGTTACAGAATCTAAAATAGGAATTCCTTCTCCTTGACCATCAGACCAAGCCCCTTGTATATAATGCTGTGTTTTATTCATATTGAATATCAAATAATGAATAATGAATATCGAATGATGAGATACTTCAATGCTCGATATTTATTATCCGGTGTTCATTATTAGTTTTTAAACTGCTTTTGTACTTCTACTAATTCAATCCTAATTATGTATTAATCCTTCATTACGAAGCCCTAATAGATAATTCAGGTTTAATACAAACTTCACTTACGCGAAAGCTTATAAAGTAACATTTTCTATAATAGCTGCATATCCCTGTCCTACACCTACACACATCGTAATAAGTGCATATTTCTTTCCTTTCTCTTGCAATTCTAATGCTGCTGAATACGCAATACGTGCTCCCGTTACTCCAAGTGGATGACCAATCGCAATAGATCCTCCATTTGGATTGATACGAGGATCATCATCTGCCAATCCCCATTCTCTGATACACGCTAAAGCTTGTGATGCAAAAGCTTCATTAAGCTCTATTACATCCATATCTTTCATGGTGAGCCCTGCCTTTTGCAATGCTTTGTTTGAAGCTTGTACAGGCCCTATTCCCATAATACGTGGCTCTACACCTACAACTGCTGAGCTTACTATACGCGCTAATGGTTTCAATCCATATTTTTTTACAGCTTCTTCACTCGCTACAATCGTAGCTGCTGCACCATCATTAAGTCCTGAACTATTCCCAGCAGTCACACTCCCTCCTTCTTTCTTAAAAGCAGGACGTAGTTTTGCTAATATCTCTTTAGAAGTCGTTGGTTTTATAAACTCATCATCTTTAAAGATAATAGGATCTTTTTTACGCTGTGGGATTTCTACAGCTATAATTTCTTTTGCAAGTCTCCCAGACTCTTGCGCTTTTGTAGCTTTCATTTGGCTATGGTATGCAAAAGCATCTTGATCTTCACGAGAAATACCATATTTCTCTACCAAGTTTTCTGCAGTATTTCCCATACCATCTGTACCGTATAACTCGTGCATTTTTGAATTTACAAAACGCCATCCAAAAGTAGAATCATACATTTTACTATCACCTCCAAAAGCTGTAGATGGTTTTGCCATTACGTATGGACCGCGTGTCATGTTTTCTACCCCTCCAGAGATAAACACATCTCCATCTCCTGCTTTAATAGCACGATTTGCTTGTATAATTGCAGAAAGTCCGCTACTACACAATCTATTTACAGTTTCGCCTGGCACTGTAAATGGCAGTCCAGCCAATAACAATGACATACGTGCTACATTACGATTATCCTCGCCCGCTTGATTTGCACACCCCATAATCACATCATCATATGCTTCTTTAGGAATGCTTGGATTACGTGATACAACTTCTCGGATTACGTGTGCTCCTAAATCATCTGTACGTACAGCTTTTAATGTTCCTTTATAATTTCCTATCGGAGTTCTAACTCCATCTATAATATATGCTTCCATTTTTTTAAGTTGAAATCGAAGTTGAAATCGAAATCGAAAGTCAAACTCCTTGTTCTTATTTTTTATTACTTATTT
>CAYYSK010000261.1:0-4564 GCA_964474345.1 uncultured Flavobacteriaceae bacterium | reverse complement strand
TTTAAAGTAATTGTTTTAAAGCAATTTCAAAAGCAGTATTGCTAATATTTTTTGTACTGTTATTTTGATTATATGTATTCTGGATTGCGTTTCTAATAGTTGTAGAAGTATCATTAAAAATAGCATCATCTGTCATCTGCACTTTACGTTCCATAAAATAAGCAAAGACACGTGCCATACCACAATTAGATATAAAATCTGGAATCAAACTCACTTTTGCATCTGTATGTTCCATAATAGGTCCAAAGAAAATCTCTGTATCGGCAAAAGGTACATTTGCACCACAAGATATTACTTCTAATCCTGTACGAATCATCCTATCTATTTGATCTTGAGTAATCAAACGAGAAGCTGCGCAGGGTGCAAAAATTTCTGTTTCTAAATTCCAAATACGCTCGTTCATTTCTGTAAACGGGATCAGGTGATCTCCTCCAAGTGTATTTCCATTTTTATTGAGATACATGTCTCTTATTTCTTCAAAAGAAAATCCATCTTCATTAATAAGTCCTCCTACAATATCTATAATACCTACTACTTTTGCTCCCATTTGAGCTAGGTAATATGTAGCAGCAGCTCCAACATTTCCAAATCCCTGCACTACAGCTCGTTTCCCTTTTATATCACCTCCATAAATATCATAATAATGATGTACTGCCTCAGCAACACCATATCCAGTAATCATATCTGCCACCGTATATTTACGAACTACATCTGGAGAATAAGCAGGGTTTTCTATCACCTTTATCACTCCTTGGCGTAATTGTCCTATACGATTAATTTTATCTGCTTCTGTAGGTTTAAAATGACCAGTAAAAACACCTTCTTGCGGATGCCACACACCACTTTCTTCTGTAATAGGAATTACCTCATGTATTTCATCTACATTGAGATCTCCTCCTGTTCCATAATAACTTTTTAGTAATGGGGAAACAGCTCTATACCAGCGTTCTAAAACTCCTTTTTTACGAGGGTCTTTAGGATCAAAATTAATTCCAGATTTTGCGCCACCTATTGCAGGTCCAGATACTGTGAATTTTACTTCCATAGTCTTTGCCAATGACAAGACTTCATTCATATTAAGGCCTTTACGCATACGTGTACCACCCCCAGCTGCACCGCCACGTAAAGAATTAATAACAACCCAACCTTCTGCTTCTGTCTCTGGATCATTCCAATGAAAAACAATTTCTGGAGATTTATCTTCGTACCTGGTAAGTAGTTCTCTCATATTTGTAATACACTTTACTATTTTATAAAGTGTGTTACAAATATAAAAAGTACAATACTGTTATACTATAAAGATGTCATTTTATAATAATAAAATAATAGCTCTTTTTATAAGAACACAGAATTCTCATTTCTGTAGTTTAATCCGAATTATGCATTAGAAAATCTATTACATCACAAAACCACTGCAAGCACTATCACTACGCTGTATTTTTTACTTTAACTCCCCACCTTCGTGAGGACAGGCTTCACGATGTTATGCTAAAAGCAAGAAAGCATTAGTGTTTATTGTCGTTTTGCACTTCATTACGAAGTTCTAATGCATAATTCGAGTTTAAGACATAACTATTGTTTTCATTAATTAAACTAATTATTTTTTTAGGTGGTCTTCCTATAACTACTTGATTTCCATTTACAATAAGTAGATCTTGTAATAAGTCCATGATTCTCAAGCATAAGGTAAATAATCTCATCTTCGGTCAGTTCCAAATTTTATAGAATTTTTCCATTCTAGATGATCTTGTCTTATAAGGCCTATTGCAGAAATATTTAATGTATTAATAAGGGCTTTAATTACATCTAGAGTAAGTGGTTCTTTAAGATATTTTACTTTTTATAATTTATTTTTCACTTCTCAAGATTGCTAGACAAATAAGAAAGTATACACATCCTAGATCATAGTATATTACAAACATAGTCCTATTGTTTATGGGGTTAAAACGCAACATATCATTGGTCTTAACAAGCACAGAATATTTATTATATTACTGTAAATCAATGTGTTAAAAATATTGCCTAATAAACATTCCTAGATTACAATACTTTATTTTACAGAGTTATAAATTTAAATCACATCACTATATTTTTTTCTTATAGATTGAATCATTTACCATAAAGTCATCCTATAATTACCCCTGAACTATGATCTTTACTAGCTCCTGTCACACTAGCCAAGCAATTATTTTCTCCCTCTAATCGTAATACTCCTAGCAGTCCAAAAACTAAAGCTTCTTTAAACTCAACAAGATGTGATTCTGGAATGATAATACGTATATCTTTACGTTGTTTTAATCGTTCTATTAAAAATGTATTATACGCTCCTCCTCCCGTTACAAGTACAGAACTATGTCTCTTAAACTGATTTGCTAATTGGATCACTATATGTTCTGTAAAGGTTGCTAATATATCTTTGGTTTTCAGGTCATAGGTATTAATCACAGGGAAAACATTTTCGTGTACCCATTCTATACCTAATGACTTAGGAGGTGATTTTTCAAAAAAAGACAACCCATTAAGTTCGTTTAATAATGGAGTATGTATTGTTCCTGCTTTCGCGAAAGCGCCCTCACTATCATAAGGAGATTCTAATTGTTGAGCATATACATTAAGTACTGTATTTACTGCACAAATATCATACGCAATACGTCGATTATCTTTTTGTGTAGAAACATTTGCAAAACCACCTAAATTTAAACAATAGTCATATTGATTAAATAATAATTGATCTCCAATAGGAACCAAAGGAGCTCCTTGACCACCTAATGCTACATCTTGCACCCTAAAATCACAGACGACTTTACATTGAGTAATAGCTGCTATCTCTGGAAGATTTCCTATTTGTAATGTATATCCGTCATCAGGTTGATGAATAATGGTATGTCCATGAGAGCAAATAGCATCGACGGCTGTTTTATCTATGTTATTTTGATTTATAAATGTATTAATAGCATTTCCTAAATACGTAGTATACTCTTTATTTAAAAACTCTAACTCATCTTTAGAATTATAGATAGCCTTCTGTAATCTTTTTTCCCAAACATGAGGATATGATACAGTTTCTCCTAGTATAATATGAGCATCATATGTAGGTTTTATAGTCATTTTTATAAGAGCAAAATCAATACCATCTAAGCTTGTTCCACTCATTACTCCAATAACGTTATAGTATTCTCTTTGCATGCCATTAAAATTATTGAGAAAAATGCAAGAATCTAGTATCTTTGCAATCTATTTTTACATAATTCTTAAAAAAAATACCCTCTTATGGATTTCAGCTTGACAGAAGAACATATATTAATACGTGACGCAGCACGTGATTTTGCTAGAACAGAATTACTTCCTGGCGTTATAGAACGTGATGAAAAACAACAGTTTCCTGACGAGCTCGTTAAAAAAATGGGAGAATTAGGTTTCTTAGGTATTATGGTAGATCCAAAATATGGAGGAAGTGGTATGGATGCTACATCATATGTACTTATTATGGAAGAGTTATCTAAGATAGATGCATCTGCTTCTGTAATTGTATCTGTAAATAACTCACTCGTTTGTTATGGTCTTGAAGCATATGCTAATGAAGAACAAAAACAAAAATATCTTACAAAGTTAGCTACAGGAGAATTTGTAGGTGCATTTTGTTTAAGTGAGCCAGAAGCAGGATCTGATGCAACTTCTCAAGCAACAACAGCTATAGACAAAGGAGATCATTATGTATTAAATGGGACAAAAAACTGGATTACAAATGGAGGTCGCTCTGATGTATATCTTGTGATTGCTCAAACAGACAGATCAAAAGGACATCGTGGTATCAATGCTTTTATTATAGAAAAAGGAATGCCAGGTTTTGAAATAGGTCCAAAAGAAGATAAATTAGGTATACGTGGTAGTGATACACATACGTTACAATTTAATGATGTAAAAGTACCTAAAGAAAATCGAATTGGAGAAGATGGATTTGGGTTCAAGTTTGCTATGAAAACACTTTCTGGAGGGCGTATTGGCATTGCTGCACAAGCATTAGGAATTGCATCTGGAGCTTATGAGCTTGCTCTTAAATACTCAAAAGAACGTAAGGCATTTGGTACTGAAATATGCAATCACCAAGCGATTGCTTTTAAACTAGCAGATATGTATACAGAAATAGATGCTGCTCGTCATCTTGTGATGAAGGCTGCTTGGGATAAAGATCAAGGTAACAACTATGACCGCTCAAGTGCTATGGCAAAACTATATGCTTCAAAAGTAGCTATGGAACACACCGTAGAAGCTGTACAAATACACGGAGGTAATGGTTTTGTAAAAGAGTACCATGTTGAGCGTTTAATGCGCGATGCAAAAATCACTCAGATTTATGAAGGGACTACAGAAATTCAAAAAATAGTAATCTCGAGAAGTTTGATTAAGGAATAACAACTATATATTCTTTATACGCTTTTACGTAAGTGAAGTTTATACTGAGCTAGTTGAAGTACGAAAGCGTATATCTATAAAATAACAAAGCGAATCTTTATAAGGTTCGCTTTTTTAGTGGCGCAATTTTTTGATATCTAGAAAACTCATA
>CAYYSK010000260.1:0-4614 GCA_964474345.1 uncultured Flavobacteriaceae bacterium | reverse complement strand
GAGCAACGATCTTACTTTCATGAATTCCTTTTTTCTGATAATGATGATGTAATGGCGACATTAGAAAAATACGTTTCCCTTCTCCTGTTTTCTTCTTTGTATACTTAAAATACCCTACTTGCATGATTACCGAAAGGTTTTCCATCACGAAAATACCTCCGAGTATAGGAATCAACCACTCTTTACGAGTTGCAATGGCAATCACTGCGATGATACCGCCTATCGTGAGACTTCCTGTATCTCCCATAAATACTTGCGCTGGGTAGGCATTATACCATAAAAAACCAATGAGAGCTCCAACAAAAGCTGTGATAAAAACGACCATCTCACCACTACGAGGGATATACATCACATTGAGGTAATCACTTAAAATGATATTACCAGAAACAAAAGCAAACAACCCTAGCGTAATAACAGCTATAGCAGATGTCCCTGCCGCGAGTCCGTCAATACCATCGGTTAAGTTGGCTGCATTAGATACTGCTGTGATAATAAGAATCACAATCGGGATAAAAATAATCCATGCATATTTTGTCCAATTTGGATTGACCCAAGTAATTAGTTTTGCGTAATCAATCTCATTGTCTTTTACAAAAGGAATGGTTGTTTTAAGGCTTTTTTCTTCTTGTTCAAATTGTGCTATCTCAGAACCTTCTGTTACTTCTACTTGTTCTGTCCCTTGTATTATTTTACGCTCTTCTTTTATCGTAATATCAGAATGAAAAAACATGGTCGTACCTACTATAATTCCAAGGCCTACTTGTCCAATAACTTTATATTTACCAGAAAGCCCATCTTTATTCTTCTCCATCTTCTTCTTATAATCATCTAGAAACCCAATGATTCCCATCCAAAGCGTGGTCACAATTAATAAGATGATGTAGATATTATCTAGTTTTGCAAATAATAGCACAGGTACTAGTGTCGCTAGAATAATAATAAGACCTCCCATAGTTGGGGTTCCTGCCTTTTCAGATTGACCCGCCAGACCTAAATCTCTAATGGTTTCTCCCATTTGCTTACGTTGCAGAAAACGAATGATTCGTTTTCCATAAATCGTAGAAATAGCTAATGACAATAAAATTGCCATAGCTGCTCTAAACGTACTGAATTGAAACAGCCCTGCCCCAGGTAGGTTATAGGCTTCATCCAAGTATTTAAATAGATAGTACAACATTATTTTTCTAGTTGTTTTAGGGTTTCTTCTACAATCTTGTAATCGTCAAAGTCAAAGCGTTCTCCTTTGACTTCTTGATAGGTTTCGTGACCTTTACCAGCAATCAAAATAATATCATTAGGATTTGCTAATTGGCACGCTGTTTTAATAGCTTGTTTTCTATCTGAAATTGATATTATTTTTTTAAAATTTAGAGGTTCAACTCCTGCTTCTATTTCTTCTATAATTGTTGCAGGATCTTCCGTGCGAGGGTTGTCACTAGTAAAAATGGTTTTTGTACTTAAAGCAGACGCTATATGTCCCATTTTAGGGCGCTTGGTAGTATCTCGATCTCCTCCAGCACCCACAACAGTAATTAACTGTTCATTTTTGGTCCTAATGTCATTAATAGTTTCTAATACGTTTTTCAACGCATCTGGGGTATGTGCATAATCTACAATTGCAGTAATTTTTCCTTCAGAAATTAGATATTGGAAACGACCACTTACACTTTCTAACTGACTTATTAGGCGTAAAATCTCCATTTGTTCCAAACCAAGTAATTCTCCAGTAGCGTAGATAGCCAATAAGTTATAAGCATTAAAAGAGCCTATTAATCGAGCCCATACTTCTTGTTCATTAATCTTAAGTAACAATCCTGAAAGTTGGTTCTCTAGGATTTGAGCTTTAAAATCTGCAACTGTTTTTAAGGCATATGTTACTTTTTTTGCTTTGGTGTTTTGCAACATAACTGCCCCATTCTTATCATCTATATTTACAAGAGCAAAAGCATCTTTAGACAACGCATCAAAAAATCGCTTCTTTACATCTCTATACTCAGCAAACGTATTATGATAATCGAGGTGATCGTGTGTTAAATTTGTAAAAATGCCCCCTGCAAACTTTAGACCTTCAGTACGTTTTTGATGAATTCCGTGTGAACTCACTTCCATAAAGCAATATTCTACACCTGCAGCATTCATTGCTGCTAAGTGCTTATTTATTGTTAGTGAATCTGGCGTAGTATGTGTAGTATCATATTCTATATCTGCCACTACTATTTTTACTGTAGACAGTAATCCTACTTTATATCCCGCTTTTTCAAAAAGCTGATGTAGTAGTGATGCAATAGTTGTTTTACCATTAGTCCCAGTCACACCTACCAATTTCAAATTATGAGATGGGTTGTTATAATAATTTGCTGCCATAATCGCTAGTGCTTGTGCACTATCTAATACTTTCACATAGGTAACTCCATTTACAATTTGCTTGGGAAGTTCTTCACATACAACAGCTATAGCTCCTTTCTCAACAGCCTTTACAACATATTCATGGCCATCATTCTGCGTTCCTCGTATTGCTATGAACACATCATTTAACGCTACTTGACGAGAATCAAAATGCATGTTTGTAATAGCTACTCCTGTATTTCCAACAACAGCATCTAAGGTTACTTTATATAATATGTCTTTAAGTAAGATCACAATAATTCTAGAATAATGGTTTTATTTTCAATTAACTTTCCTCCTGCATTTATGGATTGAGATTTCACTTTTCCGCTTCCGCGAAAGCGAACTTTTAAACCTACATTTTCCAGCAATGCTACAGCATCCATACCGCTCATCCCTTTTACATTAGGAATCGTTTTATATGATTTATTTACAGCATTGTAATAGGCGTCATAACTACCTTCAATAGTTTTAGAATTTTCTTTGGTAAGATCTACTTCATCTATCACAGGAGTATCTGTGTATATTTTCTGAGCAATTTGTTTAAATACTGGTGCCGCTACAATATTTCCATAATACCCTATTGATTTTTCAGGTTTATGAATTACAACTATACAGGAATACCTTGGGTTATCTGCTGGAAAATATCCTGCAAATGATGAGATATATCGATTAGGCTCTATCCAGTATTCTGTTTGACAAGTCCCTGTCTTTCCTGCCATAGAAAATGCTGGGCTATATATGTTTTTTGCAGTACCGCGGCGCACCGTATTCTCCATCATTATTTTTACAGCATCAATAGTAGATTGGGATGCAATACGTGGATTAATAACTTCTTTTTCAAACTCTTCTACAGTGACATCCCATTCTTTCACTTTTTTAATGAATCGAGGCTTCACCATCTCTCCATCATTTGCGATTGCATTATAAAAAGTCAATGTTTGTAATGGAGTGAGTTGTACTCCATACCCAAAAGCCATCCATGGTAATGTAGTTCCATACCAATTCTTATCACCGGGATATGGAAAATAAGGAGTCCCTTCTCCTTTAATTTCAAGACCTAACTTCTCATTAAGCCCCATATTAAACAATCTCTTTACAAATCGTTTTGGATCTTTTGCATATGGTTTATTAATCATTTTGGCGAAAGCCGTATTACTACTCAATTCAAAAGCTCGTGCTACACTTACTTTACCATATCCTCCTTTTTTAGAATCTATCGCAGTACGATCATAAAATTTAACACGACCACTCTCTGTATCAACTATTTGACTTGTGTCAATAACTTTATCTTCCAGAGCTGCTACCATAGCCATTAACTTGAATGTACTTCCAGGCTCATGAGATTCTCCTACTGCATAATTAAGACGCTCGTAATACTTTCCGCTTGATGTCCTGCCTAGATTAGAGATTGCTTTAATCTCACCTGTTTTTGTCTCCATAACAACGACACATCCATGGTCTGCTTTAAATTTTTCAAGACTAGATAATAATGCATTATGCGCTATGTCTTGAATATTTACATCGATAGTAGAGATAACATCATATCCATCGCGAGGTTCGACTATATTACCTATCCCGAGAGGTTTCCATTCACCTTTAGCAATTTTTTGCTTAAGACGACGCCCCTCTTTCCCTCTAAGATAGTGTCCGTAAGCGCCTTCAAGGCCTACACGTGTATAATACCCACTATCATCTTTACGCTCATAACCTACAGTGCGTTCAGCCATTTTATCTAATGGATGTTCTCTTTCTGTATGTTGTTCTATAATGACTCCTCCTTTAAATTGCCCTTTATTAAAAAGAGGCAATGCTTTTATTTTTATGTAATCGCCATAACTAAGGTTTCTAGCAATAAATAGATATCTATTTTTTGTATTACGTGCCTTACGCAAACGATTTTCATAGTATGATTGAGATTTTCCTAATAATTCAGATAATCCCTCACTAAGATCTACAACATTTTTATTAAAATTCTCTTTAGTTGGAGAAACAGCGTCCCATCGTATATCATATTTAATAACTGAAGTAGCTAGTAAGCTTCCGTCCCCTGCATAAAGATTGCCACGAGTTGCTGGAATAGTCACCATTTTTTCTGTTGCTGTAATCGCCATTTCGCGATATTTAGCGCCTTGAAAAAATTGAATGCTGATAAGTTTATACGTAACAAGCAGCGCGAAGATGAACATACATCCTGCTACAAAATACAATCGGTTTAATATGTTCTTT
>CAYYSK010000259.1:0-4627 GCA_964474345.1 uncultured Flavobacteriaceae bacterium | reverse complement strand
TATATTTTGCAGTACATTCAAGCTGTAATAGATTTTCTAATGCATAATTCGGATTAAAATTAAGGTACTTCATTAATACATATAGTGCCTCTTTTATCCAATACTGTGTTTATATTATCCAAATTGTATTTATAAATAAATTTTTATGTACAATAAAGTATCTTTGACATATGAAAGTATTGCCTTTTAAAATTCCTAAGCCTAGTAATACTGCTATTATTTTCCAGATAGATTCTGGTCAATTATACGGTCAATTACATCAACATGAAGAACTTCAAATTAGTAGTATACAAGAAGGACAAGGAACATTACTCATTGCAGATACCATTCATCATTTTCAAAAAGGAGATGTTTTTGTAATTGGAGGGCAACAGCCCCACGTATTTCGTAATGAACAAACAGATGCATTAATGCATACTATTTTTTTTAACCCTAAATCGTTTGGAGATTCATTTCTCAACTTAGAAGAAGGGAAAGGCGTTGGAAAATTTTACGCTTTCGCGAAAGCGGGTTTTAAAATAAGAACAACAGTAGAGTTGACTCGTATTTTTAATTTAATTTCTAAAAATGAAGGTCATATGCGGTTATCCTATTTTTTACAACTTATAACCTTACTTAAGAATTCTGACTATGAACCTATTTCTTCATTTATATATGACAAAAAAATATCTGAAGCAGATGGCAAGAAATTACATCGCATTTTTGAATACTCATTACAACATTTTTCAGAACCAATACAACTAGAACAGATTGCTCATATTGCAGCTATGAGTACAAATGGATTTTGTAAATACTTTAAAAAGCGAACAAATAAAACATATTTTCAGTTTCTTACTGAGTTACGTATTTCTCACGCTTGTAAATTATTAAAAGAAGATTCTGCATTATCTATTGCAGATATAGCAGCAATTTCAGGTTTTCATACATTGTCTCATTTTAATAGAAAATTCAAAATTCATAAAAAAATGAGTCCAAGGGCTTATAAATTTTCTTTGTGATTTCTATCTAAATCTTCTTTTATAGACAATTATAAATCACATTGAAATATGCTTGATTTATTGAAAACAACACTACTATAGATTTTTCTTATATCACTATAAGCTTAAAAATGAGTGTTTTATGTCATAAACATTACATTTTTATTTGCTAACAATTAGTCATTATTACCTTATTTGATTTTTTTTACATTTTTTATTTAAAAAATTTAAACTATGAGTAATTATCATACTATCACTGATTTTCTTTTCTTTTTTGTAGTAAAAAAAATGAATTAAAAAACTGTGAAATACTTCCTTTTTTCAAAAAAAAGTAAAAATCTATGGAAAGTAACGAAGGTTCTCTATGTCTAAATGGGTGTCAAAAAAAATAAGCGCTCATTTTTACAAACAAATCTGATTGAATAAAAAAATTAAATCAAAAAGAAAAATCACAAATTTAAATAAAGAAATCATGAAAAAATTAATATATACAATGATGGCAGCTGGAGCAATTCTACTTGCTAGTTGTAATTCAGACGATAATAACACTAATCCTAATAGCGGTGGAGGAGATGATAATCCAGGTTCAACTCCAAGTGCAGCAGATTTATTATTAAGCAGTATTGAAGCAGATGGAGGAACTCCTTTTAATGTAGATAGTCCTGCGCTTTCATTTACAGATGCTCAAAACGTATTTGTTCCTAGTGTATTAGGAATTGACTTCCGTACAGACAGAAATTTAGTGCCTGCTGGTCCTACAGTAAGACTTCCATTATTTCAAGGATGGGAAACATTACCTAATGGAGAACGCAGAGAAGGTTACTATGTAATCACTGAAGCTTCTGATAGTGATTTTGCTAGAGATTTAGGTGTTATCTTTTCTCCAAGAATGGCAGACGCGATAGGATCAGGCGGAGAGCAAAGTTCAGAATGGACTGATGATGGAAGACTTATTTTTGAAGGGTCTGTAGATTTTTCTCCAACAAGATCTTTAACACCTGGAGCACCTTCACCTGATGGAGCATTAGTTGGATTTCCTCCAGCATCAGTTACTCCTGGAGCTGTTGCAGATGCAAACTGGTCTTCATATGTAGTATTACCAGGTACTGATATCATAATCAATGCTCAATTAGTAGCAAACAGTACAGGAATTCACGATAGAATTCCTCACCCAGATGGAAATAGCCAAGCTCAAGAAGATGATTTAAACAATCCAAACTTATCAATAAGTCAAGCTTCAGTTGTAATGCAACTTTTAGATGGATGGCATGATGATGCTCCATACTACTTCCACCTTGTGACAGATACTTCAGATCCTGGACCAGCTACAATTGAGTTAGGAGTATATGCGCCAAGATTAAATGACATACCTACATTCGGATTATTCCCAGGAGGTTCTATGTTACCATTTAGTCCAACAGCTAACGGAAGAACATTTGATAATGGTGATGGTTTTGGAGTGCAAGGATTAAACTCAGCTTCATTAAGTGATCGTCAAGTACAAGATCCAACAAACACATTCCCAATTGATCCTAGTGATACTAGGTATTCACCAATGTGGGATGCTCATATTACTGAATTTACTGTACCAGAAGCAGATCGTCCAATATTAAGAAGTTTTGGTCAAATCAACGATTTACTAGATCAAGGTATCTTAATTCCTTTTAGAGGGAATGGTAACCCAGCTCCTTTAGCAAATTCATTATCTGATTTATTAACTGCAACTAGAGCAATCATTAATTGTCCAGTTATTACACAACCAGAGGCTAGTGTAATCGGAACTCAAATTGGATCTCCAAGGAACTAATAATATATATTTAAGTATACCATAAAACCAAAAAATTAATTTTTGATTTTGGGGGGGCTGTCTGAGAAGGCAGCTCTCTTTTTATTTTTATATTGGTAGATTAATTTCCTTTAATACGTTCCCATAACGTTTTAAAAACAGCATCTGTATTATCCATATTTGGACGATCTTCTGTGGCTATAATTTCTCCATTTTTATCTTCAAGCACGTATCTAAATACAAATTGAGGATTTTCTGGATCAATAGGAATGAGTCCAAAGCGTAAGTCATTATAAATCCATCGTTCTCCTTCTTTTTCAAGAATATACCATTCTTCAGAGATTTTGATAAGGCGTTGCACTTCATCTCTAGATATTAATTGTTGAGAAGCTTTTCGTTTTTTAGGATATGCTTTAAAAGTTATAGGTTGAGAGTCAAAAAAGGAATAATCACTTATCAAATACTGGTCTCCTGCATCTACATTGGCATTCCATAAAATACTATTCATAGGCGCTGGACGGGTTGATATTTTTGAATAATTGATTTGTTGTTTTTCGAGAGCATTTGCAATTTTGGTATGTGCCCCCCATTTTAATATCAAGGTAATCATCAAATATCCTGTACTCAGATAAATACCTAGATTATTTATACGTTTTCGCGAAAGCGAGCCCCTCTTCTTAAACGCTGCAATAATAAGGCATATTAGAAATGGCACAGTATATAATGGATCAATTACAAATATATTATTGAAAGCAAGTCGCCAATCAAAAGGCCAGAACAACTGTGTTCCCCAAGTAGTAAATGCGTCTAATAATGGATGTGTGAATAGTCCCCAGAAAAAGAGTTTGCTCCATCCTTGCCATCCAACATCAGGTCGTTTTTTTATTTGGTGGACTAACCAACCAAATAAAGGCGCCATCATTATTGAAAAGATAATAGAGTGACTAAACCCTCTATGCATTTCTGTAGCTGTGATTGTATCTGTAAGAAAACGCGCTACTACATCCAGATCAGGTATAGTTCCTGCAATAGCTCCCCAAAGCATGGCTCTATTTCCTATCTTTTTACCTAAAACAGCTTCGCCTACTGCCGCTCCTAATACGACTTGTGTTAAACTATCCAATGTTTTCTTTAATTATAATTAATAACATATTATGATCAATCCAAATATTTTCCTTTTCTTTTTTTATCACCAAAAAAAGAAGCAAAAAAGTCTAGGCATTCGAAACCTTATCTAAATTTATCCCGAATTATGCATTAGAAACTCGTTATGCTCAAACAATCCAAAACTTTACAAGGCTTTCATTTCAAATTTTACGACAATTTTTCGAATGCCAAAAAACTCAAAAAAATTCTGTAATTAACATCTATTTTTACAACAGTCTATACGTGCTGATCTATAAGAATGGCATTTCCATCTGGATCCATAAGCACAATACTCGCTGGACCAGAACTGGTTTCGTCTGCTTCCCGTTCTAAAAGAATTTCTTTTTCTTTAAGATGCCTTTGAATCTCACGTACATCATCAAAATCTTCTAATGCATTAGCACTTTCATCCCAACCAGGATTAAAGGTGAGTATATTATTTTCAAACATTCCTTGAAAAAGACCAATCAATGCATTTCCATTTTTCATGATAAGATATTTACGCTCTATATCTCCTGCAAATACTTCAAAACCTAGGGTTTCATAAAATGTTTTTGACTTGTGAATATCTTTTACACTAAGACTACTAGAAAAGGCTCCTAATTTCATGGGAATTGATTTTTTAGATTGCTCTTTAAAAGTAATGAATTGTGGGAAAGTTCAAAAAAAGGAATTTTAGTTTAAGAATTCTTCTCTTATACTATATGAATGATAAAGA
>CAYYSK010000258.1:0-4632 GCA_964474345.1 uncultured Flavobacteriaceae bacterium | reverse complement strand
TTATCTACCTTTCAGTAAATAAAAAGATGCCCATACTGGGCACACACAAGGTGTATAGTGCATAGCTTCCTATCATCAGCTACGACACCATACAAGAGACGTTGGGCACAATTAGAATGAACTTAAAAATAGATATAAGAAATAACATTCTAAATCAATTTTCAGAACAATTGAAGACTGAAATCATTGATGATAAATTGATATTACCTTCTAACTTTGGTGTAGGACAAATTGAATTATTAAAGTTTCCAAATCAAATAGAATTTTATCATTTAAAATTCAATCTTTCAAATATTGTCGAACTTCAATCTACTAATCCAAAAAATAGTGAATGGTTGTTGTTTAATATTAATCTTTCTAAATCAGCGGTCAAAAAAACTGTAAACAATCAAAAAATTAACTTTCAGAAATTTCTACCATCAGGAATTTTGTTTTACACACCTGACACGCATGTATCTAGTTCAAGTCCTGAAAATTTAGATTTTGAGATAGTTTTAATAAGAGTACATAGAGACTTTTTTAAGCAATATGAAAGCAATAATGTTTCCAAATTACAGAATTCTGAAAATGCAATTATATATGAAGATTTGGATTTTGCTATGGAAAGCACCTTGATTAATATTATAAAGTTTAAGGATAGGAAATTAAGAGCAAGTGCATTTTTAATGCAATTTTTAGCTGACATTTTTGATAAACTAAAAGATAGAGAACTGCCAACAAATTATGAGCATTTACATCCTTTGGACATAAAAGGACTGTTTATGGCTTCTGCCCATTTAAGAAACCCGGTAGCTAAGACTATTCCTTCAATAAAAGAGCTCGCAGAAATAGCAGGTATGGGGGCAACAAAATTTAAAACTACTTTCAAGCAAGTTTTTGGAAAAGCACCTATTCAATATCATCAAAAAATTAAATTTGATTATGCCAAAAATGAATTGGAAAGCAAACGCAAATCTGCTAGTGAATTAAGCTATGAACTCGGCTATTCTCATCCATCTAAATTCACAAGCGCATTTAAAAAAATCTTTGGGAATGTTCCTTCAGCATTTAACTAAAAACGTCTTTTTGGTATAATCAAACGCCTTTTAAAGCTAACCTCACTTCTTCTATTTCTATAGCTTTGGGATATGAAAATATTTGTAACAGGTGGCTCTGGATTTGTAGGACAAAGTATTATTCCAATACTTATTAAAAATGGATATGAAATTTTTGCTTTAGCACGAAGTTCAACATCGATAGATAAAGTAAAATCTATTGGGGCAATACCGATAATGGACGATTTGACATCTCTTTCAAAAAACACTGAAGACGCTTTAAAGAAATGTGATTATGTGCTTCATTCTGCTGCTCATATGGATTTAACTTATGACAAAGAACCATTCTACAAAATCAATGTAGAGGCCACAAAAGATTTACTAAAGAAATCTAAAGACAATGGTATCAAAAAATTCATTTACATAAGTGCTGCACCAGTAGTTCCGGGTTCACCAATAATCAATTTATCAGAAAAAAATGCAGGCAGCGAATTACCAAAAGCATTATACCCTAAAACAAAGGCGATAGCTGAAAAAGCAGTTTTAGAAGTAAACAGTAACACATTTAAAACTATTTCTTTAAGACCGCCTGCAATTTGGGGGCCCAACAATCATCATTATGAAGACTTGATGGCTAATGTAAAAAACGGAAAGTGGAAATGGATTGGAGGAGGGCATCAAATATTGTCTACTATTCACGTTAAAAACCTAGCAAATGCAATAATATCAGCCTTTAAATCAGAAAAAGGTGGAGAAGCTTATTTTGTGACAGATGGAGACAGAAGGTCAATGCGAAAAACCTTTACAGCCATATTAAACGCAGAAGGACTTGACCCTGGAAAAAAAGAGTTACCTAGAGGTGTTGCTGTTTTTCTAGCCAATTTGTTTGGAGGAATATGGAAAACTCTTGGGCTTAAATCAAGACCACCAGTTATGCCATTAATGATTAGATTAATGGGAACTGAATTCTCCGTATCTGACCAAAAAGCAAGAACTGAATTAGGATATACAAATGCAATTGATTTTCAACAAGGTGTAGAGGAATTGAAAAAATAACTGTGCCCAACAATGTAAAAAAAAACATAGGGCGGTTTAAGGCTTCCGAAAGGTCTGTGTTTATTTACAAAGTCGCCAAATATAAAATTTGGCATTTTCAACAAAAAAGATAAAAGCAAAATATTATATTTGGCTTAGTACCAATCCGAAACGTATCGCTTATCAACTGCCATACGTTTCTTATACGTGACATTGTGCGTCATTTACGCGTTGATAGAAAAATTAAATAATAATCTAAAATAAGCTCGATGGCAAGAATGAATCCATACCTTTATTTTAATGGTAATTGTGAAGAAGCCTTTAATTTTTATGAAGGAGTTTTTAAAAAAAAGGTCTCATACATTGGACGCTATAAGGATGTTCCAAAACAAGATAGACACATTTTCCAAGAAACTGACGAAAATAAAATAATGCACGTCACTTTGGATATTAGTGAAGAAACAAGTTTGAACGGAGCTGACTATACTGAAGGATATGAAAAGTCAAAAGGATATAGCAACTTTGGTCTTATAATTCATACAGATGGTAAAGATGAAGCAGACAGACTATATAACAAACTTTCCAAAGGTGGACATAAAACATTACCTATGCACGTTACATTCTGGGAATCTTATTATGGTAATTGCATTGACAAATTTGGCATTATGTGGAAGGTTACTACGTAATTAAAAGAATAAAGCAATTCATCGGACTGACAAAAAACGAACACACAACACCGTATAAAATTAATTGCTAGTGTAAGCCTACTTACAAAAGTCTTCGCGGACTTTCTATTCGGTTTTTATTTATCCAACAAGTGCTTAAACCACGCAACGAAATCATACATTAGACCGTTACATGCAAGCGGAAAAACTAGATTAACGAATGGACATAAATATATCATACTATTTGGCGGAACACGGCTGGAGCACTTGTTGGATAAATAAAGATGATAAAAGTTATGAGATTTCGATTAGCCATATATTTCCAGAAGACCCGATTCAAGAATGTATGTTTTCGCTTATGAAGATTATAAAGGACAAAAATCGTCTGAATTTAAGTGGTATGGAGAGCCAGATGGAGAAAGAATACGATTTCAAGAAATACCAACTCAAAAACATATGGTTGAAGTAACAATTGACCAATTTAGTGCTGATATAGATGAAGAAATAACGGATTTAGGCAGAGGTCTTGAATTTTCAATTAAAAAAAATATTTTGATAACTATGTTCTATTATGAGTTCTAAAAAATATCGGAACTATTAAAGGACAGACACTATAAGGAAAATAGAAATGTGGATTCTCCTTTTGAATCATTCAAGTTATTTGAAAAAGCAACACTTGAATATCTGAATTGAATAAAATACTAGCCAGCAGGTAACAATGGCTCTTAATTAATTGCTACTAAAGGCTTACAATCGAAATTCCTGCGGAATTTCCAACTTGGCGCGTACTTGCAAAGTTAATCTCTAACTCACACAACTACTCATAGCAGAGACCGTTGTATTTAAAACACCTAATCTGGAATAGAATATA
This sequence comes from uncultured Flavobacteriaceae bacterium, assembly GCA_964474345.1. Classification (GTDB taxonomy): domain Bacteria; phylum Bacteroidota; class Bacteroidia; order Flavobacteriales; family Flavobacteriaceae; genus Dokdonia. Next base: position 1,027 of record CAYYSK010000258.1, on the reverse strand, counting down.
CAATGAACGAAGTAGATGAAAAGTTTTATGATCGTGCTGATGAGCATATTAACTTATCCAACGATCAACTGAAAACCGAAACTCGAGGAAAAGTAAGTGCATCTATGATGTATAGTGTCACAAGATTTAATGCCTGGGTAAGTGCCTGTGGATGGAATAGCGGAGAAGAAATGAGGTCGGGAAGAGAAGAAACACTCAAGTATTTTGTTGATGAATATCGAAAAATGCTTGAGGAAAATCTTGACGATTACATTAAGAATTTTAATGATTATATGAAATCTAACAACTAAAATAATTGAACTAAATGGGACATAATATATCAGCTATAATCCTTCGAGGGAAATATAATGAGTCTAAATCCGAAGAATTTGATTTGAAAGGAATTGACCTCGGATTTGACTTGACAATGTTCCATATTAATCATTATTATTCTGCCTGTTGGCAAACTAAACTTGGGACCAAAGGATTATTGGATATTAATGGAATTGACTATTTATTATACCCTTGTGAAATGTCAATCAGTGAATTAATGACTATAATTTCTAATGAAGAAGAACCAATATACTCAATTATATCAACTGATTACTTTGGAGGAATAGGTAATCAATATGCAAACGTTTATAAAAAACGAACTTTAATCGATTCTAAAATAAAGACAATTAATCAAGCTTTATTCTTCATGGGAGTTGATAAAAGAAAGGGAATGGATGAATTTGATTCGATTGGATTATCAAATCATAGATCTGAACCTGAATATCTAGAGAAATATTATGATTTAGCAGATGAATTGGGAGTCTAAGTCGAGTAGGTAAAGGGGAATCTCACCCCTAAACCTCTCACAGAACCGTACGTGATACTCTCGCATCATACGGCTCTTCTTAACAAGTCTATGGCTTAAAACCGTATTGCCAATGTACAAACATACTAGGATACTGTTTGGCAGTTTCCTGTAACCATTTGTAACTAGCAAACCAATGTTTACGCCTAAATCTCCGATATTTATTACGAACCCATTTTGCTAATCGCA
>CAYYSK010000257.1:0-4685 GCA_964474345.1 uncultured Flavobacteriaceae bacterium | reverse complement strand
AAAAAATCCCTTTGTCTTTCATGAATTGAGGGATTTCTTCTGGGTATGGGAGTAAATGCGAGTGTCCGTTTATGCGTAGTTTTTTCATATATGTTTTTCTGCAAAAACAGAAATGGTGTTAGTTAGTGTATAAAAGTACAAAATGTAATTACACTATGTGTTATTGAAACAATCCGCCTAATGCTACAATGGTATCACTTTGATGTTCTACAACAAAGAGAACAATGATTAGCCATAGTGTAGAGAATATAGTATATATACTTGCATATTTAATACTTAATAAAAAATTGCCTTGACATATTGGGGATTTTTTAAATACAATTCTAAGTCCTCTGAAAAAAATCCAATACAAGATAGCTAGAAGGAGTAAAGTTGAAAACCAGATAAAATTGCTAAATAAGAATAAAATAACGCCAAGTATTATAGTAGCAAATATCCAAGCAACTATAGAGACTGCGATTCCTTCACACCCATCACCTATGGTTGCATCCATAGGATTATCTGGAATCCAGGAATTATCTAAGAGTTCGGTTTCTGGTTTAAAAGAGTCTGTTATTTTACCGAGATTGTCTTTCAGCTTATAACCTCGATAGAGCCCTGTACTCATAAAAAGGAAAAGGAATCCTGATAAAATTAAAGTCGAAAGCAAGGAATTACGTAATATAGATCGCTCTAGATGTAAGCCTTGTAGCCATACTATAATAATAGTTAATGTTATAACAACTAAAGTGATTTTAAAAGCACTTTTTGTTGTGATAAAAACAGGTCTGTATGACTTTTTAAATAATGTCACTTGCTAAAGAGATTTTGTACGACCGCCGTCTACAGGAACATTGATTCCATTAATATAACTAGCTCTTTCGCTTGCTAAAAATGTAATCGCACTAGCTACTTCTTCTGGTTGAGCAAAACGTTTTGCAGGAGATGCATGTTGCATAATCGTTTCAATCTCTTCTATTGTTTTTCCCGTTTTTTTGGATTTATTCTGTATAATTTCAGAAAGACGTCCAGTTGCAGTAGCACCTGGAAGAACATTATTAACCGTAATACCAAAAGAACCTAATTCATTTGCGAGTGTTTTACTCCAATTGGCAACAGCTCCTCGTATGGTATTACTCACGCCAAGGCCATCAAGAGGTTGCTTTACAGAGGTAGAAATCACATTTATTATTCTTCCATAGCCCTCTTGTTTCATTCCTGGAATTACAGTTTGGACTAGAAGATGATTGGTTTGTAAATGCTGTGTAAACGCTTTCGCGAAAGCAGTAACTTCGGCATCTACAATAGCACCACCAGGAGGTCCTCCGGTGTTATTTATAAGAATATGATATAGATTTTGAGTTTCTGAAACCGCTTGTGCTACTTGTTGCGGATTTGTAAAGTCTGCAATTACATAGCTATGTTTTTGAGATCCATTATTAGGAAGCTCAGAAAGTACACTTTTTAGCTTGTCTTCATTACGAGCAATGAGCGTAACATTTGCACCTTCTTGAGCAAGAATCAAAGCTGTGGCTTTACCAATACCTGCCGTACTTCCACATACTAATGCGTTTTTATGTATAAGATTTAGATTCATAGATGTTATTATAATAAAATTATGTTAGTTAAAGATCTTATTTTTTGTTGTCAAAGTATATGCAGGGTTAATTATATTTTATGCACACATTCTTTGATTCAGTAAAAAACCGTAGTGCTTCAAAACCACCTTCACGACCTACTCCACTTGCTTTTACACCTCCAAAAGGAGTGCGTAAGTCACGCATCATCCAGGTGTTTACCCAGACAATACCTGTATGTAATGCATTACTCATTCTCATCGTTCGGTCTATGTCTTTTGTCCATAGGGTAGAAGAGAGTCCGTAAGTGACATCATTTGCATAACTGAGAGCTTCTTCTTCAGTATCAAAAGGCATGATTGTAACTACAGGTCCAAAAATTTCTTCTTGATTGAGTTTACAGCTATTACTTTGTACTTCAATTACAGTTGGTTCTAGATAGTAGCCATTTTCATAGCCTAGTACAGAGACTTGATTCCCTCCACAAAGTATCGTGCCTCCTTCTTCAGGAGCAAGTGCTATATACGATTGTACTTTTTCTAAATGTGATTTAGAAACTAATGCGCTTAAGTTCGCTTTCGCGGAAGCGGGATGAGCAACAATCAAATCTTTAACACGTGTCACAAAATCTTTTTTGAACGTATTATAGATGCTTCTCTCAACAAAAATGCGGCTTCCACATAGGCAAATTTGCCCTTGATTTGCAAAAGAAGATCGTAGTGTTGTATCCAGCATGCGATTATAATCACAATCAGCAAAAATGATATTTGGGTTTTTACCCCCTAATTCTAAGGATAGTTTTTTAAATTTTGGTGCACAAGTACGCGCAATATGTTCTCCAGTTTTTGTGCCTCCAGTAAAACTAATTGCTTTAATATCTGGGTGCTCAAGGATAGCTTGACCTGTTGTAGTTCCTAATCCATGCATAATATTAAGAACGCCTGGTGGTAATCCTGCTTCTGTACAGATTTCCCCAAGAAGAAAAGCAGTCATAGGAGTTACTTCAGAAGGTTTTGCTATTACGCAATTTCCAGCTGCAATAGCAGGTGCAATTTTCCATGTAAAAAGGTATAAAGGGAGATTCCAAGGGCTTATACACCCTACAATTCCAATAGGTTTTCGTAATGTAAAGTTAATAGCATTATGACCTACACTTTCATGACTTTCTGAGGCAAATTGTGTAATAGCATGTCCAAAAAATCGAAAATTAGATGCTGCTCTTGGAATATCTACGCTTTTAGCAAGACTTATTGGTTTTCCATTATCTCGACTTTCTGCTTCGGCGAGTTCTTGGAGTCTGTTTTCTATACCTTCTGCTATTTTTAAAAGAATACGACTGCGTTCATCTATGGTTGTAGTAGACCATGTGCTAAAGGCCGCTTTCGCGAAAACTACTGCTTCCTGAATATCCTGTGTATTACTGTTGGCAATTTTTCCATAGACCTTTCCAGACGCAGGTTCATAGTTATCTATCCATTGATTTGATTTTGGATTTTTGTACTCACCATTACTGTAATTTTGAATCTGTATGATATTGTTTGTATTCATTGACGGTTAAATTACAAATTATACATTAGAGATCGAAAAAAGAATGGTAAAGTAAAAAAACGGTGAACTGAAAAGTTCACCGTTTTTTTATTCTATGTTCTAAAGAAATTAATCTTCTACAAGTACCCATTGCCCTTTTGCAATAAGTGGTTCTGCTTGTTTGTATTTTACTTCTTTATTTTCTCCCGTCATTACATTTTTAATAGTGACGCGTTCATTACGACCAATTTTTGGACGTTCTCGTACAATAGTTTCCGTTATTTGCTGTTGTTGAGGTTGTGTATTCCCAGCAGCTCTAGATTGAGCAGAGCGTTCATCCATATTTGGAATTTCTTCTTTTGAAGTTTCTAAATTTTCTTTAGGACGACGTACTTTTCCAGCATCAGCTATTTGTTGTTGATTTCCTTGAGGGATTTCGCCTTTAAATAAGAAAGAGATAACTTCTTTATTTACTTTATCTATCCTAGCTTTAAAAAGTTCAAACGCTTCAAACTTATAAATCAATAATGGATCTTTTTGTTCGTGAACAGCAAGTTGTACACTTTGTTTTAGCTCATCCATTTTACGTAGATGTGTTTTCCAAGCGTCATCAATAATAGCGAGTGTAATATTTTTTTCAAAATCAGTAACCAGTTGTTTTCCTTCAGAGTCGTATGCTTCTTTTAGGTTGGTAACTACTCGTAATTCTTTGGTGCCATCTGTAAATGGAACGACAATACGTTCAAAATTACTAGCAGGATCTTCATATACTCGTTTTATAATAGGAAGTGCAAGATCTGCATTACGTGTCATTTTATCTTTATAATGATCAAATGCAGCGTGATATACTTTATCTGTCAAAGCTTTTGCTGAAAGGCTATTAAAATCAGCTTCAGAAACAGGACTACTCATAGAGAAGTAACGAATCAATTCAAACTCGAAGTTTTTATAATCCTGAGCTTGTTTATTAGATTCAACAATTACCTCCGAAGTGTCATAAATCATATTTGCAAGATCAACACGTAAACGCTCTCCGTGTAATGCATGGCGACGACGCTTGTATACTACTTCACGTTGTGCATTCATCACATCATCATACTCTAGTAATCGCTTACGAACGCCAAAGTTATTTTCTTCTACTTTTTTCTGTGCACGTTCTATAGATTTAGAAATCATACCGTGTTGTATTACTTCTCCTTCTTTAAGACCCATACGATCCATCATTTTTGCGATACGTTCACTTCCAAAAAGACGCATTAAATTGTCTTCTAGGGATACATAAAATTGTGAGCTTCCAGGATCTCCTTGACGTCCAGAACGACCACGTAACTGTCTATCTACACGACGAGAATCATGACGTTCTGTACCTACAATAGCAAGACCTCCTGCAGCTTTTACTTCGTCAGAAAGTTTAATATCTGTACCACGACCTGCCATGTTTGTAGCTATTGTTACAATACCTGCATTTCCTGCTTCTGCAACAATATCGGCTTCTTTTTTATGAAGCTTTGCATTCAGTACATTGTGAGGTACTTTTCGTATAGTAAGCATACGACTTAATAACTCAGAAATCTCTACAGATGTTGTTCCGATAAGTACAGG
>CAYYSK010000256.1:0-4687 GCA_964474345.1 uncultured Flavobacteriaceae bacterium | reverse complement strand
CGTAAAGCCTGTCCTCACGAAGGTGGGGAGTTAAACTCAAAAATGTAGTGTAACGATATATTTTGCAGTACCTTCATGCTAGAATAGACTTTCTAATGCATAATTCGGGTTAATCTACCAACAGTTTATTAAGTGTTTTAATCTCAAGCAATGTTGCTTCTGGATTATCAGTTACAAAGGTTACTTCTTTGGTTTCTTCAGGCAAAAGATCAAAAAAGTTATCGCTCCATTTTCCTTTACTATCTGCTATTAGAAATACATCCTTTTGTAAGACACTTGACGTTAATGTAAGTTTGAATCCTTTTTTGGTTTTTGTGAATTCTCGTGCAATGTTTTGCTTCAAAAGAATTAGATCTTTTGGAGAAGTAAAATAATGCTGGAATGCGCTTTCGCGAAAGCGTATATCTACAAACGTCTTATTTCGATCTAATGAGGGTTCTGTAAGTGGGATTTTAAACAAAGAAGTACTGCTATTAGGGATGGCCACCATAGGGGTTGACCTCTCTTTAATCACTTCTCCATCAGTAGTCATAAAAAGTGCCGTCAGAGTACCATGTTCAGATTTGAGCTCATCAGATACAATATATATATGAAGTGTGTCTTCTTTTTCTTCTGTAGAAAGAAGTATATTTTCAAAGGCTTTTTTGGCTTTATAATGTAGGGCTTTCCAATTACCTAATCCATCAATACTTGACCAAGAAACTACCGGCCAGCAATCGTTTAATTGCCAGTATAAGGTTCCCATATTATACGGTTTTGCACGACGGTGTGCATGAATTCCTTTAGTAATCCCGTGAGCCTGCACCAACTGACTCACATATACATAATCTTCACCATTTGTAGGTACTGGAAAATCGCGTTCCATGTATTCTTTGATTAATGAAAAGCCTCTAGAATGTTTTTGATGTGTTTCAAAAGAAGGGTGATTAAGATCAATACTGTCTTGCTCTGCAAAATAACGTATGGCTTCATAAGATGGGAATGACTGAAATCCAAACTCACTCATAAACCGAGGGACTTCCTCTTCAAAATGCTCAAATGGGTATCCATCATGCCACACCCACCAGTCGTGTGCATCCCCTTCAAACTGATAGCGCTTATCACCCCTCCCGTATTTGGGTGAACTCTCCCAATACGACACAGATGGCTGTAAACTGTCTACTACTTTGGGGAGAATCTCATTAAATACTTTCTGATAATTACCCCAAATTTCTTTTTTCTGTTCTTCAGTTTTGTCTGTTTGCCATCCCCAACGATGCCATCCTTCACTATTCTCGTTATTTCCACACCAAAGTGCTATACTAGGGTGTTGTCGTAGTCGTTTTACAGATTCGACGGCCTCTTGTTTTACATTGTTTAAAAAAGCTTCATCTCCAGGATACATTGCGCAGGCAAACATAAAATCTTGCCAGATTAGAATACCTCGTTCATCACATAGTTTATAAAAATCAGTGTTTTCATATATGCCTCCACCCCAAACACGGAGCATATTCATATTGGCCGCTACCACATCATCTAGTAATTGAATTCTATCTTCTTTCTCTACTTCGGGTAAGAATATATTTTGAGGAATATAATTAGCTCCCTTCATATAGACAGCTTCTCCATTGAGTTTAAAATAGAAGCTCTCTCCTACCTCATCTTTTTCTGTGACTAACTCAATGGTGCGAAGTCCTACTTGTTTTTCTTGAGTAGCTATAGTTACTCCTTTTTTCTGAAGTTCTATAGTAAAGTGATATAGATATGGATCTCCTAGATTATGCGTCCACCAGAGTTCAGGATTAGGAATGGTAATAGGAATAGTATGAGTTTGCAATCCTACCGATGGTGTAACCATTTTCCTGATTTTTTGTCGTGTTTCCTGATTGGTGATCACCAGACTTATCTCTTCAGTATTTATATGGTCTGCTGTTATATGTGCTTGTAACGTTGCTTCTTCTTTGGTAAGTGTTTTGGTTTCTATATAGGATTCTGTAAGGCGTGTGCCTTCATAAGAAATGATAGATACATCTCCAGTAATCCCCATTGTTTTGATAGTAGGTCCCCAATCCCACCCATATTGAAACTGCGCTTTACGTGTAAACACACGTGGGGCTTCAGGTAAGGTGTATGGTAATATATTAGCTGCTTTCTGTTCTAAGGTATCTGGGCTTTGAAAAAGAACTTGAAGCGTATTTTCTTCTTTTAGAAGGTGAGTAACTTCAGTTTCCCACGTCCTAAAAGCATTATTTGTAGATAGAATAATACTATCATTTAAAATCACTGTAGCGTAAGTATCCAATCCTTCAAATCTTAAAACACGTTTGCTTTTATTTTGCACATCAAAAGCAAATTCTTTTTTATAATTCCAATTATTTTCTGAGATCCATTGAATATCATTTTCGTGAGTTCCTGTAAAAGGGTCTGGAATTTTATCAAGTGATAGTAAATCAGTTTGAACAGTACCTGGCACTGTAGCTGGAAGCCAAGATGGCATTGTGCTTTCTATAGGTTTTGGACTTCTAGAGAACTTCCAATCGCCTGTGAGTGATTGCTCTTTGTTTTCTGTAGGTTGTGTACAGGAGGTAATCACAATGAATAAGAGTGTCCAGTAATGCCATGCTTTTTTCATTGTACTAAAATACTATGTAAACTACCTCGGGGCAAGCCCACGGGGCATTTATACAAAACTGAATTTTAATTTCGGGGCAAGTCTCGGGGTATTAAACTCTTTGACGATGCCAATAAAGGGGCTTCGATACAATGTGCTTTTCAACAAATCACTCAGTCACCTGTATTTAGTATATTGATGTATACTAAAAATAGAGTAATGCTCTATTTTAGAGTACTACTCTATTTTTAAATTTTTAGATCCTAGTTTTTAAGATTATTGTATGCAAGGGGATTGAGTACTGTTTACAAAAAACGTATCAAAATCACCTTTTATGTTTTTTTCTTTTTATGCTTTTTGAAGTGTCTTTAGAAAGTGTTTCCAAAGCATCTTTTAGAATACTATTTTTTAAAGCATTGGTCAATGCTTTAAAGGGATTTACTCCATAAATTTTATTAAAATTTTCTAGAATAGACTTAATCTCAGCAATAGCAATAAATCCTGCGATAATCTTCAAAAAAGGAATTTCTTCTAAGATATGTTGTTCCATAAAATAGGCTGCCAAAATCACAAGATTATAGATAAAGAATTTAGATACGGTATGCATGATACGATAGGTTCGTATTGGAATTCCGTTTTTACATGCGGCATATATCCCAGTAATAAAGTCGACGATGATTAAGAATATCATAGTAATTATCATACTTTGTAAAGGGGCAAGAATGGCTGTTGCCCAAAAAACGAATTTTGTCCATTTATCTATTTCCATAAGCATTTGATTTTTAAAAGTTCAACATATGTTTCGGGGCATTCCTAGTGCATATGTACTCTCTATATATTATATACATATACAGGCTATACACGTTCTTTTTGTAAGTAGGTTTTTTAAAAACAACGATATAGCCTTTTGCTATTGTATGATATGTTAGTCGGGAAACCTTTTACAAACATACACATATTACAAATAAAATACAAACATATGTGTATTTTATTTGTAATATTATGTAATTTGTTTAACTACGCGTATTGGCTTATTACCAACAAATCAGATTTGAAAAAACAAACTGTTTGAAATTGAAAAATGATGACAACTTATATAATTAAAATCTATTTTTAGGGTTTAGAAAATTGCTGTAAAGTTTGATTATAACAAATTAATTGTCTCACACTTGGCAGAAGTAACTAATAAAATATAAAGCAATGGAAAATTTAAAAAGTCATACGATTACCAACCTTCATAAAATTATAGGAGGAGATTCCGCTATTAATGTTTCAAATGCAACAACGGATTTACCAAGGGATAGAAATAATGTTCAAAACCCCTTTAAAGCACTTTATGATTATAAACCATACGCCATTCCCTTTGATTAAAGTCTATCAATTGTATGCTATTATAAAAAATTAAAGTCAGCTGTATCGATATTTAGCTTATAGCAGTTAGCTATTCATTTTCTAAAAGCATATTATATTTCTAAAGTTTTTAGAAGCTAAAGCGAAATACACTAAAGTGCATAGTTTCAACTATTTTTGAGGCCAATAAAAAAGCTATGATCAAACATCATAGCTTTTTCTATATACTATATTCTCAGGTAACATAATTACTGACTGAAGATGTCAATAATAGATTAGTTTCCATTAGCTTCATTCTGAGCATCATTTTTCATTTTTTCATTAGGAATCAATACAATGTTTACTCTACGATTATGCGCACGTCCTTCTGGTGTATCATTAGAAGAAATAGGGCTGGTTTCTCCAAACCAATTTGTGGTAAAACGCCCATAACTAATATTTTGATTATTTACAAAATATCCAGTAACTGCTTCTGCACGCTTTTTAGATAATGTCATATTATATTCTGCAGACCCTGTACTATCTGTATGACCTACAACCAATACATTAGTGTTAGGAAATTCAAGAAGCAAATCGGCCATTTTATCTAACGTTGCTTTAGAACGCTCATTCACATTATGTTTATTAGTATCAAAATTGATTCCGCTATTTTCATCAAAGGTGACGATAATATCATCATCTACACGTTCTACTTCTACACCAGGAATTTCTTCTTCAATACGTTGTGCATTCTTATCCATCTTATTT
>CAYYSK010000255.1:0-4774 GCA_964474345.1 uncultured Flavobacteriaceae bacterium | reverse complement strand
ACCTATACGTCGTTATGGGATGGATGCTGCTATCTTGTTTTCAGATATTTTGGTGATTCCACAAGCCATGAATATAGAGGTAGAGATGAAGCCTAATATTGGACCTTGGTTACCTAATCCTATTCGATCTGCAAAAGATGTAGAACAAGTGATCGTTCCAGATATCCAGGAAACATTAGGATATGTGATGGATGCTATCAAAATGACAAAAGAAAAACTCAATAATGAGATTCCTTTAATAGGTTTTGCTGGAAGTCCGTGGACTATCCTTTGCTATTGCGTGCAAGGTCAAGGATCAAAAAACTTTGATAAAGCCAAAGAATTTTGTTTTACACAACCACTCGCGGCACATACATTATTACAAAAAATCACGGATACTACGATCGCATATCTTAAAGAAAAAGTAAAAGCAGGTGTAAATGCGGTTCAAGTATTTGATAGCTGGGGAGGTATGTTATCTCCAGAAGATTATCAAACCTTCTCTTGGCAATACATACAGCAAATTATAGATGCTTTAAAAGATGAATCTCCTGTAATTGCTTTTGGAAAAGGGTGTTGGTTTGCACTAGACACCATGGCAAAGTCTGGTGCTTCGGCATTAGGAGTAGATTGGACAGTAAGTGCTCGTAATGCTCGTTACTTAACGGGAGGTAATATTACATTACAAGGTAATTTTGATCCTACACGATTATTTTCGCCTCCGAGCGAAATAAAGCGTATGGTCCACGAGATGATTCGTGCTTTTGGAAAAGACAAGTACATCGTAAATCTTGGTCATGGCATTCTACCTAATGTCCCTATAGAAAACGCAGGTGCTTTTATAGAAGCTGTAAAAGAATACAAGGAGTAGTGTGAGCATTAATAAGGTCATAAAATCAATGGATTTTAAGCAACTCTGGAGTCTTGCAGGGTTTTGCTTACAATATCCATTATATGTTTTTCCTACATACAAAGCTACACGTAAAACAGTAAAAGTTTGTGACCAGAAGTTCGGAAATGCACATCATAAAAATTCACGCGCAAATGCATTTAGACATGCCCTATGGAATGTGCTTATTATTCATAAATGTAAGCGATGGGCTTCTATCGAAAAAACTGTTATATGGGCAAAATGTATTACAGATTGGCATGAAGATTTTTCAATAAATGCTCCTTTGGCAAGAGCTATGGATTTACATAACAATCATATAGGTCGTACGTTTGCAATGAAGCATAAAAACGCAAGTATGAGTCAACTTATACAATTAGTGATGGTCCTGATTCCGCTTTCGCGAAAATGTACAACGATCGAACAAATACAAGAACATCCAGATACATTAATACACATAGAAGATGATTAAAGGAATACTTAACGGACTTAAAACCTACGGTAACTCTTTTGGATTTGTTACAAAACTTAAGTTATGGAAATACTTTGCTATTCCTATGGCTATTAGCCTTATTACCGCAACTATTATAGGAGTTTCTGCTTATGGTTTTTCTGATAATATAGGGCATTGGATAGAACAAATTTGGCCTTGGGAATGGGGGAAACAAGCATTTTTTAGGTTTGCCGAAGTCCTAAGTGGCTTAGTAATCATTATTATTGGCTTTATATTGTATAAGCATATTGTCATGGCATTAAGCGCGCCTTTTATGAGTCCTGTGTCCGAAAAAATTGAAGCTCACTTATTAGGAGCAAACCATACACATAGACAGACAAGTTTTAGTGAACAGTTATGGCGTGGTATCCGAATAAACGTACGTAATCTAGGTATGGAATTACTCTTAACAATACCTATTCTATTACTAGGGCTCATTCCTGTGATTGGTCTTATTTCTACAGTTCTATTGTTTTTAACTCAGGCCTATTATGCTGGTTTTGGTAATATGGATTATACGTTAGAACGTCATTTTGCATATGATAAAAGTGTGCAGTTTGTTAGAAAACACAGAGGGCAAGCTATAGGAAATGGAATCGTTTTTATGCTATTCTTATTAATTCCTGTGATAGGTGTTATTTTAGTATTACCGCTTTCTGTAACTGCTGCGACTAAACAAACTATTGAGTTATTAGATCCCAACACAAAACAACAGCTTCCTAAAACTCAAGAAAGTAAAAAACTCTCCTAAGAATAAAACACCTTATGAAAGATCAATTTGTATCCTACATTAAAAACCTACAAGATACCATTACATCAACATTAGAAGCTATAGATGGAAAAGCTACGTTTCAAGAAGATCTATGGAAGCGCTCTGAAGGTGGTGGTGGTCGTACACGTGTGATTGAAAATGGGAACGTATTTGAAAAAGGAGGTGTTAACATCTCTGAAGTTCACGGAAAATTACCAGAAACCATGCAACAATATTTTGGCGTAAAAGATGCCAACTTCTTTGCCTGCGGATTGTCTCTTGTCTTACATCCTAAAAGCCCGATGGTTCCAACAGTGCATGCTAATTGGCGTTATTTTGAAATGTACAATAAAAAAGGTGAGATTGTAGATCAATGGTTTGGCGGAGGACAGGATTTAACCCCTTATTATATGTTTGATGAAGATGCAATTCATTTTCATACGGTATGCAAAACAGCATGTGATGCACACGATCCTACATTTCATCCAAAATACAAAGCACGTTGTGACGAGTATTTTTATAATGCGCATCGTAATGAAGGTCGTGGACTTGGAGGGTTATTTTTTGACTACCTCAAAAAAACAGAAGAACGGTCTATGCAAGATTGGTATAACTTTGTCACGACGGTAGGTGATAGTTTTTTAGAAGCGTATACACCTATTGTAGAGCGTAGAAAAGATACCGCTTTCGCGAAAGCGCAAAAAGATTGGCAAGAAGTACGTAGAGGGCGTTATGTAGAATTTAATCTTGTACATGATAAAGGGACCTTATTTGGTCTTAAAACCAATGGCCGAATTGAAAGCATTTTAATGAGTCTTCCGCCTGTAGTACAATGGAAATATGACCATCATCCTGAAGAAGGAAGTGAAGAAGCTAGACTATTGGAAGTATTGAAGAATCCAAAGGAGTGGGTGTAAATTTTTAAAATGAATTACAATACGTACATTTGAGTAAATGTCAATAAGAATTAACATACCACCTGAAAAACTAATCTGGGCTACAGAACGTAGTGGATTAACTGTTGACTCTTTGGAAGATGTTTACCCAAAAGCACTTAATTGGATTCGAAATGAATCTTTACCAACTTTTAACCAGCTACAAGATTTTGCAAAAAAACTACATGTCCCTTTTGGTTTTTTATTTTTAGAAAATACCCCTGAAGAAAAGATTCCTATCACTTTTTTTAGAAGTAATGGAGATGTAGTTAAAAACCCTCCTCTAGTTGTAAAAGACCTAGTTTCTGAATTAAAAAAGAAGCAAGACTGGTTAGCAGATTATTTAAATGAGCAAAAGATAGAGGAATTAAGTTTTGTAGGAAGTTTAAAAGACTTTTCTAATATTAGAATAGAAGATGCTGCAAATATTATTCGAGAAGCATTAAACATTGAATCGTCGTGGTTTACTAATACTAATAAATCAGGTGTTTTCAGATATTTAATTGATATAATAGAAAGTAATAGAATATTTGTTATTTCTTCTGGTTTTCATAAACATAACAAAAGACCTATTGACGTTGATATTTGTAAAGGATTCACTTTAATTAATAATTTATGTCCTTTTATATATATAAACACTAATAATTTAGGAGGAGGGAGAATATTTACTCTAATTCATGAACTTGTACATGTTTTCGTAGGAAATAGTATTGGGATAAGTTATGAACCTATAAAACCAAGTTCATACCCTTTAGAAAAATTTTGTGATGAAGTAGCATCTGAAATTTTAGTATCTACTTCTTTATTTGAATTTTCATGGGACTATAATATTACTATTCAAACTAATATTCATAATTTATCATCTAAATTCCTAGTTAGTAAATTAGTCATATTAAAAAAGGCTTTTGATAACAGTATTATAGATAAAGCTCAATTTTGGGATTTGTATAATCAATACACCAAACCTTTTGAAAAGTTTAAAAAACCGGGTGGTGATTACTGGAATTCAAAACCTTATGAAGTAAGTAGAAAATTTTACACTTATGTAGAAGGAGCTTTAAAACAAGGTAAAATCTTGCCTTCTGATGCTTATAGGTTAACCAATATGAAAGGAAACACTTTCAATAAATTTAGAGAGAGTTCCTAATGATATATTTAATTGATTCTAATATTCTGATTACTGCCCATAGAATAACACACCCTATGGATATTCATCCTAGTTTTTGGAACCAATTAGAGAACATATTACAAAGAGACGACGTTATATCAATAGATAAAGTAAAAGATGAGTTAGAGTATTTTGAAGATGATCTCAAATTATGGATTAATTCAAGTGTTATAAAATCATTCTGGCATAAAAGTAGTTTAGCAATAACTGAATATGCTGGTCTTCAAAACTGGGCATATGGTCAAGGTTATAGACCTAATGCTTTAAAAGATTTTGCTAGTTCATCTAATGCAGATCCTTTTCTAATAGCTTACTCTATATTTTTAAGAGAAAAAAAAGATATAGAGTCAAAAATTGTTACATTAGAAATCTCTGCTCCTGATAGTAAAAAAAATATAAAAATCCCTGATGCTTCCATGGCATTTGGTATTAAATGTATTGATAATAATGAATTTTATAGGGAAATAGGAATTACTTTTTAATTTTTCTAAATAATTTAACTACTTCCAAATAGCTGCCGTTTTTGTTTTAAAACCTCCTTCTATATTCAGATAATGGA
>CAYYSK010000254.1:0-4784 GCA_964474345.1 uncultured Flavobacteriaceae bacterium | reverse complement strand
TTTTCCCTTCAGCATTTTTTGTCTTTTTATAAAATCCTTGCCCAGTTTTTGATCCTAACCATTTGTTTTTTATCATGGTATTGATAAAATCGGGTAAAGAAAAAAGCTCTTTACGTTCATCTTTTTTACAATTCTGTGCAATACCATTTGCTACATGTACTAAGGTGTCTAAACCAACAACATCTACAGTACGGAAAGTAGCCGATTTTGGACGTCCTATTACAGGTCCAGTTAATTTATCAACTTCTTCTATGGTCAATCCCATTTCTTTTACTGTATGGAATAAACTCATGATAGAGAAAATACCAATACGATTTCCGATAAAAGCAGGAGTATCTTTAGCTATTACAGATGTTTTACCTAAATACTGTTCTCCATAATTATTTAAAAAATCAAGAACACTTTGATCTGTTTTTGGACCTGGGATGATTTCAAATAACTTTAGATAACGAGCTGGATTAAAGAAATGAGTTCCACAGAAATGCTTTTGGAAATCATCACTGCGTCCTTCGTTCATAAACTGAATAGGAATACCCGAGGTATTTGATGTAATAAGTGTTCCTGACGTTCTATGCTTTTCTAAATTCTCAAATACTTGTTGTTTGATATCTAGACGTTCTACAACTACCTCAATGATCCAATCTACATCTTTTACTTTTGCAATATCATCTTCTAAGTTTCCAGTTGTGATACGTTTTGCAAATGCTTGATTGTAAATAGGGGAAGGTTTACTTTTTAATGCTGCTTTTAATGAATCGTTTACCATACGATTGCGCACAACTTTATTATCGAGAGTAAGTCCTTTTGCTTTCTCTTTTTCGTTTAGTTCACGTGGAACGATATCCAGAAGGAGTACGTCAACACCGATATTTGCAAAATGACAAGCGATACCACTTCCCATAATTCCACTACCGATCACAGCGACTTTTCTTATTATACGTTTTGCCATTATTTATGAGTCGTTTCTTCTTGATTAAATATTTTCTTGTTTTGTACTAAGTCGTTTATGGTTTCTATTACTTTATAAAAACCAAGGATTTCTTCTTCAGATACTTGTTCACGTACTGTATTGTTAAACTGAAGTACGTGATCTTTTGAATATTGACGTTTGCGCCTTCCATCTTCAGTAAGATGTATTAAAACACTTCTACCATCTGCAGGATTTGGTTTACGTATGATAAGTTGTTTGTCCTCCATAGTTTTAAGAGTGCGAGATAGGGAAGTAGCTTCCATACCCATACGAGGTCCAAGTGCCGTAGAAGGTGTTCCTTCCTCAGGGTCTATACTTAATAATGCAAAAGCATGTGCCATAGTTGCATCATATTTTGATGCTTGCTCGTTATACATTTTTATAACAGTTTGCCAAGTGTACCGTAAACAAAAATCTATAGTTTTGTCTTTCATATGTAGTTTTAAATTCGAAATTGTTGTAAATATACATAAATATACTATGCGTGCATAGTATATTTATGTATATTTTAAAAAGAATTTGATTTTTTGACTATTGTAAATTAGTTATTTTAGAGATGAATGACGTTAGATTTACAACCTCAAGAGAAAATAAGTCAATAAATATAGGAAAGTTTTGGTAATGTTATAATTTGTATATCTAGATACTTAGATGTAAAAATATACTATTGTTGTAATTGAAAATAAATCAGATGTATAATAGGAATACAAAATTTAAATGTTTTTGATTTGTAAGTACTATAATAGAAGAGAAGTATAATGCTTCTCTTCTATAGAATATATTTCTATATAATTAACGACAATTTCTAACTTCTGGAAGTGCTTCAACACATATAAAAAGATTTGATCTACAACAATAATCTGGAGGACAGATTGCATTGTTACAGAATAGAGATCTTTTACTAATACCCCGCTAATTAATTTTTGTTCATTAGTATTTAATGGAATCCTAAATTTTGAATTTTTTTTACATAATGAAGTTTTTTAATAATGCTATAAAAATATTAGACACTTATAGCTTGTGTCAGGTCATTTTAACCAAAGATGATTAGATGCATTTAAAGACACAATAGGTATTGTATAAGCATATTTATATTTTCAAAAGCACACTTGTTTTGATGAATTTATATCTTAAATAGATGGTAAAAAAAAAGGTTAAATGATTTTGCGTAATGCTTCTTACTCGCTTAAAGACGCCAATAAATCTTCATCTCTAAAGCAAGTATTGAATTACCAATTGCTTTGAATTTTTCTTTAAGGTCAGAAACAAAATTCATTTAATATATCTTATATTTAATATAAATAAACATTCATATGAAAATCAGCTTATTTGTCATCAGTTTACTTACGATACTTATTCCATTTAAATCTACTAGTGATACAGTTGCAGTAGTAAAAATCATAGAAAGCTCAAAACCATTAGACACATCTCAATTCTTATTAAAGGATGGAGTTACAGAACTAGTTTCTACTGCTGATTTTGTATTTTATGTAGAAGTTACTTCTAAAAAAGTAAAAGGTAAAAAAGAACTTTCAAATCACAAAAAAATAAAACGTAAAGGCCAGCAATATACTATTACATACATTTATGAATATCAACTTTCTGATATAAAAAGAACTTACGAACTTTATTATATTGTATGGGATGACGGAGAAATTTTTGAAGTAAAACCTACTAATTTTATTCAAGTAGAAAATATACGTTTGCAAACAAAAATACAGTAAGTTTTTATTAAAAACCAACAGCAGTATCATCTCCACGACGATCTGCTCCACCTTCTAGAGTGCCATCAGGGAGAACAAGAATACCATCCACCTTTCCAATAACAGGTGATACTTCTTCATTAGGTACATAACCTTTACTTTCTAAATTTGTAAGTATGTTTTTATCAAAACTATTAGGTTCAAACATAACAACATCAGGTAACCATTGATGATGAAAACGAGGAGCATTTACAGCTTCTTGCATTCCCATTTCAAATTCGTGAACATTAAGAATGGTCTGTAATACTGATGTGATAATAGTAGAACCTCCAGGAGTTCCTACAGTCATCCAGAATTTACCATCTTTTTCTACCAATGTAGGAGTCATACTTGAAAGCATACGTTTACCAGGAGCAATTTCATTAGCTTTGGCGCCAAGAAGTCCAAACATATTAGGTACACCAGGTTTTGAAGAAAAATCATCCATCTCATTATTTAAAAAGAAACCAATCTCATCTACATATAATTTAGAACCAAATGCACCATTTAAGGTCGTAGTTACCGCAATTGCATTCCCAAATTGATCTACAATAGAATAATGGGTCGTTTCCATACTTTCATACCCTGGTAGTTCACTATGATTTACTTCACTGGATGGTGTTGCTTTATCCCAAGAAAAGGTATCCATTCTATTGGTACTATAAGTATCAGAGATTAACGTTTCAATAGGGATGTCTATAAAGTCAGGATCTCCTAAATAAAAACTACGATCTGCATAGGCACGACGCTCAGCTTCTGTAATAACTTGTATGGTTTTTTCTGAGTTATGCCCTAGTTGAGATACATCATAAGGTTCTATCATCTGCATAATCTGTGCTAAACATATACCCCCACTTGAAGGTGGACTCATAGAAATAATTTTAAGATTATCATACTCAAAAGTTACAGGAGTACGCCATTGTGCTTCATAAGTTTTAAGGTCTTCTATGGTCATAATGCCTCCTTTTTCTTGTAAATATGCTACCATCTTCTGTCCAGTTTCACCTCCGTAAAACTCTGCTTTACCATTGACGATGATACGTTCTAGTGTTTTTGCTAGTGCTGGATTTTTTACAGTTTCCGCTTTCGCGAAAGCGGTACTATAAAGCATTGTACTATCTTCATTTACACGATTAAAGACTTCACTATATCTTTCAAAACGCTTGGCTTGTTTTTCAGTGACTACATATCCATTTCTCGCTAAATCTACAACAGGTTGTAATAACTTCTCTATTGGCATCGTTCCAAATTTTTCATGAGCAGCAAAAATCCCAGAGATAGTTCCGGGCACACCTACCGCCATAGCACCTTCTGTACTAAGATCTGGAATGACATTTCCTTCTTCATCTAAATACATATCTTTATCTGCCGCCGCAGGAGCTTTCTCACGATAATCCAGAGCTCCTATAGTACCGTTATTGGTTCTATATACCATAAAGCCCCCACCACCAAGATTTCCTGCATATGGATATGCAACAGCAAGAGCCATTTCTGTAGCTACCATGGCATCAAAAGCATTACCTCCTTGTTCCATAATCATAGAACCTATCTTTGAAGCTTCTTCACGTGCCGAAACGACCATGGCTTTCTGAGTAATTAATCCTCGTTTAATTTCTTTTTTTTCTTGAGTAATTTCGGTTTTACAACTTGTAATAAGGGATAAGACAATACAAAGAGATGCGATGGTGTATTTCATAATTGTAGTAAGTAATTTTTCTTTACTTTTTAAAAATAGGGAATCTAGGTAAGATGAAAAAATATTACATTGTTGTTTGTAGTATAGAGGTTAAAATATATAAAAAACACCCTAATAAAAGGTAGCCACTGAAAAAGTTTCATTATTAAAAAGAGGAGTAGCATTTATTAAATTTTGCTTCTCTTTTTGTATTTTCAGTTATGCTAGTTCAACAACAAACTTTATCGTTGAGTACCTATTAGTTCGCTATATGATTTAATCGTTCCTCAAGAGAATTTATTACAAAAAATCAATGATTTAATCTCTTTGGGTTTAATTCTCTGATGCTTGCATCGTATGAAATGGGAAGTTTGAAAGCCTTAGGTTTTCAATGAAG
>CAYYSK010000253.1:0-4802 GCA_964474345.1 uncultured Flavobacteriaceae bacterium | reverse complement strand
AATCATCTAGATCTGTAGATGTCCAAGTCCCTACTCCATCACTTATCCATAATTTTCCTTCTGTAATTGGATCAAATACAATCTCTCCTAAAGCAAAAAAATCACCATCAAACCATTCCATCCAAGGAATGTTAGGAGCAACTCTAGTTTTAGTTTTGAATTCCCATGCTGGTGTATTGGCTGTCAAATCTCCCGTTTGAAACGTATCTGTAAATCCATTACCAAATAACAAAGCTCTATCTTCATTAAAAGGGTCTAATGCTAGATTTAAAAATTCATTTGATCCATTTGGAAAAACCGTTCTCCAACCAGTTCCATCATATGCCATTGCTCCAATACTAGAAAAATTTCCATCATATCCTACAATATATAGAATACCTGTATTAGAAATTTCTGTATCTAAAAAAACAGGATCTGTAATACCACTATTGGTAGCTTCCCAACTCACTCCCGCATTCAAAGATACATATACATCTTCTCCATCTATGCTTGCATAAATAGTATTTGTTCTTCCATTTGTAACGCCACTTGTTGTATCAAATTTGATCTCTCTTACTCCTCTATCGACTGTACCAGAAGGCAAAGCTGCTACAATATTCCAAGAATTTCCTCCGTCAACAGTTACCCACATACCATCACTAATACTTCCAAAGTAAACTACATTTTCATTAATAGGATCTACAGAGAGACGTTCTCCAGAAAGTTTTGATTCATCATTATTTGCAAAATTCTGAATAGATGGAAAATTAGTTTTTTCCCATGTATCTCCTCTATTTTCAGACCTAAAAATACCATCCTCAAAAGCCATATAAGCAATGTCTGAATTGCTATCGGATCCAACTATACTTAACACACCTGCATATCGTTGAACATCAATTTCTGAAGCTGGCATTGTAGCAACAGTCACAACTTGTATCCATGCATCTGTAGAAGCATCATATTTGTATGCACCGCCTACATCAGATCGAGAATAAATAGGGCTTCCAGTAGGGTGTACATATAATCCTGTCATCCATCCACCAGCTCCTGTTTTAAGAGGCTTCCATAATTCATCTTGCGCATATATAATTCCAGTTCCAAAAAGAATAATAAGTAAGATTAGTTTTTTCATAACATAGGTAGTTTCTTTTAAGTTATAATTTATATTATAATTATCAAAAAAATTAACAATTTTGTTTAAGCTCAAAAAAATAGATATCCAAAACAAAAAATAAAATAAAGTATTGAAAATAAAGATCTTAAGATAATTATTATTATATATTTTGTTTATCAAAAAAATAAAAAAATTAAACAAAATATAAAGACTTTATATTTCTTATAACCCATTTAAAATTGACATGATAATTACTCGAAATGACTAGTGAATTAGCACTTAATATGAAGAAAAAATCTTTCTTATTTCGTATCTTTATATTAAACATTTTGAATGAATATTCCCACTATCGATTTACCTCGAATTGTTGTTATCGGGGCAGGGTTTGCAGGACTTCAAGTTGCTAGAAAGATTGATACAGATCATTATCAACTCGTTCTCATTGACAAAAACAATTACCATACTTTTCAACCTTTATTATATCAAGTTTCTTCAGCAGGATTAGAGCCAGATTCTATTGCCTACCCCATTCGGAAAATCTTACATAAAAAAAAGAATACTTTTTACAGACTCACCAATGTAGAACATATAGATACAGAGAGTTCTACAATACAAACAGCAATAGGTGATTTTACTTATGATAAACTTGTGATTGCTACTGGAGCCACCAATAATTTTTTTGGGAATGACAATATCGCGTTGCATTCACTTCCTATGAAATCTTTAACTGACGCACTAAACTTACGATCTAAAATATTAGGGAACTTTGAAAAAGCTCTAAATACAACAAACCTAGAACGTCGTGAAGAGCTTATGAATTTTGTCATTGTGGGAGCAGGACCAACAGGTGTTGAACTTGCTGGTGCTCTTGCTGAGCTTAAAAATAAAATCCTTCCAAATGATTTTCCCGATTTGGATTTACGAGTAATGAAAATTCATCTAATAGAAGCTGCGCCACGTGTATTAGCGCTTATGCAAGAACGTTCTTCTGAAAAAGCATTTATAGCACTTAGAAAATTAGGCGTTCATATCTGGACAGAAACATTTGTGACTGATTATAAAGATAATATTGTGTCTACCAATGGAGATCAAATGTTTAAAACAGATACACTTATTTGGGCAGCTGGTGTAAAAGGTAATTTTCCTGAAGGTTTACATACGGCAGAAATAGGGAGAGGCCATCGCATTATCACAGACGATTTTTGTAAAGCAAAAGGAGTTGATAACCTATATATACTTGGAGATGCAGGGCTTATACAATCAGAAAAATATCCACAAGGATTACCTATGCTAGCCTCGGTAGCTATGCAGCAAGGTGTTTATCTTGCAAAGATGTTTAATCGTTTAGCAAGAAATAAGAAAGTGATCCCTTTTATTTATAACGACAAAGGATCTATGGCTACGATAGGTAGAAACAAAGCTGTTGTAGAACTCAAAAAGTTTAAATTCCAAGGATTCTTTGCTTGGCTTGTCTGGATGTTTGTACATCTTATATTACTAGTAGGTTTTAGAAATCGAGTAATCGTTTTTGTAAACTGGATGTGGAATTATTTTAGATACAATAATGGTTTACGACTTATCGTAAGACCTTATAAGGATAAAAACATAATTTCATAAAAACCATACTTAATAAAGGATGTAATAATAATTAGAGCGATTATATCTTTTACTTTTTCAAAAATCTCACATATTTTTAACTCGAATTATATCGGCTGATAGAGATTATATTCAATGGTTTAAACTAAACTAAATAAATTAATATTCTAATTTATGGTAGAAGTACTATTAATGGCCCATAAAGTTGCATTTTTAAGCATAGTTCGGAAATTATTATCATTAGAATAATCACTTCCATTATGGCCTAAAGCTGTATAAAAAGATCGTATCTCATTAATCATAATATTTGGAGTATTCTCATCATTGTCATCATCATAGTCCATAGACTCTTTATACCATGTTATAGGTCTTTCCATATCATAACTATTACTCCCTGTTTGTTCAACTTGAAGTAATACAATATTATCATCACTTAATTGTCCTCCATTAATTTCCCAATAGTAATATTCTTCATTCTTATTCCAAATAGTCCCCTCTGATCCTAAAAAATCAATTATAGGGTGACTTGTTAAGACTTCCATATCTGCATTATAATTATTACTTGTGTGATTTGGAGAAGTCTGTACAATACCTCCTACTAATTCATTATAAAAATCCCAAACTCCATTACGATACGTATCCGTTGCTGCATGAATACCTATAAAACCTTTTCCGCTTTCTATAAAATCTTCAAAAGCTTCTTTCTCTGAAGCAGATAATAAATCGTTATTAGACTCATCTGTTCCTGAAGTATTCAAAAATATAACTGCATCATATTGTTCTAAATTAGAACTGTTAAAAACACTAGAGTCTTGAGAATTATCAGTAATCCAATTATTATTTTCATTTCCCAAATCTTCAAACATATCTATTCCTGCATTGATGGCGCCTGTATGTCTAAAACCATTAGTCTCATGGAAAATTAATATTCTTTTTTGTTCAGATGGAAGAGGGCAATCATTCATAACATCACTAACAAAAGTACCCCCTACAATTCCTAGAATTGGAGAGTCCCATTGCCAATTACCAGTTATCGTAGAACAATCATCTATTCCTAAAGGATCATTATCAAATGTATGTGTGCCTGACCAAATGACTGGACCGCCACCTGTTGTAAACGCAGTATCTGTAATACCAGCCATAGTACCACTATTTAAATTACAAGTTCTTTGATTTCCATCAATAGTACAATTAGATTGTGTAGCAACACCTATATAGACAGTTTCATCTAGCGTTGTTTGCGTAGTTATATTAGTATCATTACCTGAAGCATTTGTAAACAAGAAATTAAATGTCTGAATAAATGTGTCATCTAAAGGTGCAGGACACATATCACAAGTAAAAGTCCCTGTAACAGTAGTTAATGGAGCTGATTCTGTATTTCTTGAAGTTAAAATTGAACTTTCAGACCCTCTAAAATTTACTGTATTTATTTGCATTGTTTCTCCCGTCTCGCCAGTAGTCATTGTAAAAGAAAGTTCAGTAGATGTGAAGGTAATTTCTTTTCTATTATCCAAATCAGTAATTTGATTTGTAAAAATAGTAATTACTTCTCCTGTAGTTAATATTAGATTTGCTGTAACAAAATCATAGTTTTCAGAGATCTTGATATCAAGTACTCCTCTTTCTTGACCATCTAAAGTTGTAAATACACCTTTATAATTTTCTTGAACTACATCAATGCTTATTTCTTCAAATTGATCTATTTTTTCATCTGAATCACAAGTTATACATAAGACAGCAAAACATAAAATAGGAATTAGTTTTCTCATAATAGCGAAGTAATTATTAAAAGTAAATATCATTAGAGATATTTGCTTTTAACTAGTTTATACTATTATATACGGAAATTAAGCTTTATATAGATGTTTTATAAAAATATTCTAATTATAATAGAAAAAGAGTAGATAAATAGTCTTCCCTCTATATATACGTTTTCGTTAAAGGATAATTTTAAAATGTTTTGCTTTAGTAAGCATTCTAAGGCGAAGATTCTCTTCTTGAATAATTATTTATGATAATAAATCAGGCACAGTGAGAAATAGTACTAACAGAAATAACACAAAATCACCTAGTATTTAATTATATATCATTTTTTAACCCGAATTATGCA
>CAYYSK010000252.1:0-4808 GCA_964474345.1 uncultured Flavobacteriaceae bacterium | reverse complement strand
AGAAAGAATTTTCTTACAAAAGAAAAATATGCATAAAAAAACCTCCATTACAAATACTTGTCTTTGGAGGTCTTCTTTATTATATAAAAAGAGTTTTAACTCTTAGTTATTATCTCTAAGCATTTGTTTAAATCCTTCATAATTTGCACTTTCTGAAGCTATCATTGGAACATCAAATGGATCATCAAAACTAGAAAATCCTGAGCGTCCATTCCAAAACCATACTCCTTTTTCTCCATCTATTGCATTACATCCTGCCACTGGTGGATCAGCAAAGTCATTATTATGGAATCCATGATTTAAGAATGCAAGACCATTATTATCTACAAGACCACTACTCTGTCCTAACCAATATGTCAATGTAGCATTTCCTAAAAGAAATGATTGATCTTGAGCCCAAAATTCATTACGTCCATTTGGAGTTGTCATAGGATCTTCATGTAAAAACACAGGAGCTATAGGACCAGTAGGAATGAAAAAACAAGGGTATTCAAATGTTTCAAAATCAGTATCTGAATATACATTTCCATTATTTGTAATTGTAATAACTACCTCTGTCAAATTAGGAAATCCAAATGCTTCTACATTTGGAGTACCATCTGTCATTAAGTCCCAAGTTCCAGTAATAGCTTCTAATGGAGGCATACTCATAGGATCATCATCGTTTGTTTGAAATGAACCTAAAATAACTGCAGCACGTTGCCCTGCTCTGTCTTTTAAAGTAGCAATATGTCCCTCTTTAGAATCTATAATTACATTTGTAGCGATAGGCTTATTAAAATCAGTTACATCAAATTTGAAAGAACCCCTATTTCCTACAAAAGAATATAAGTTTCCATCTCTATTTAATTTTTTTCCTATAAAACCAAATCTATCTCCAGTATTTGTAACAACTGTAGCATTATAATTGCCATCATTGTTAACGTTTACCCATATTTTTCCATGAGGACGATCTTTATTTCCAGTATCTAAACTCACTATTATTCCGTGGTAAAGTCCTCGATTATCTTCATTAAATCGAGCTATAGGCTCAGCTGTTGCAGGGTCAAAGTTTATGTGTTCTATAGTTACTTCTAAGTCTGTAGTAGTAAAGTCACTTACTGTTGTTTCTTCTTCACTACAAGAAGAAAAAATCATAGAAGCAAAAACACCAAAAAGTAGGATTTGTTTTTTCATTATTTTCATATTGTTAATTTCAAAAAATCTCACGCAAATATAGAATTAATAGGCTTTATACATATTTAAAAAGAAAAGGCCTATTGATTTTTAACATTTAAGTGTGTATTTATCGACAAATATATACATTTCATCGATAAAAACCACATATTTTACTAAACTCTCTTAAAACAAGAGTGAATTTATACAATATACACAATGAATTTGAGGTTTTTTCTTATAAATTTTATATGTAAAATACTTGACAATTAGTAATTCACAAATACTAATTAACCTTTCTTTACAAGAAAGTAATTTATCAAAGTCTTCAATTATACTTATAATTCTTATCTAACAAAAATACAATATTATTGTACGTGTTTTCCTACTTCAAAGCCATGCTTTCCTAAATATTGATTCCCACTTTCTATAGCATCGCCTTCCAATGTAGTTCCCATAGAGTCATTCCATCTATTAAGATATCCAAATAATGATATCACACCTAACATCTCTACAATTTCCCCTTCATTCCAATACTTATACAACTCTTCTTTAATCGTGGTATCTACAGCATTAGGAACTTGACTTGCTGCAAGTGAAAAATCTAATGCAGCACGTTCTGCATCACTAAATGCAGAATGCGTACGATATTCCCATATATTATCTAATTGCTCTTGTTCTGCTCCATAACGTTCTGCAGCACGTATGGCATGTGCTTGACAATAACGACATCCTGTTGCATTACTTGATACCCACGCAATCATACGTTTTAAGGCAGAAGTTACATTTCCTTGATTTGCCATCACCGCCTTATTAAGATTAATAAATGCTCTAGATATATCTGGGCGACGTTGCATCGTAAGGACAGAATTGGGACAGAATCCTAATGTCTCATTAAAAAATTCAGCGAGCTCCTTTGTCGTTTCATCATGCTCTGGATTCAATGGTGTTACTAATGGCATAGTTCTTTTTTATTAATTGTGATCATAAAATCTAATTTATAAATCACAAATGTTATACGTTTTATGTTTTTGCTTTCGCGAAAGCGTATAGCTAAATATAACCTATTCATTTAGAATTTATATATCACAAAAGCAGTATTTTTACACTGTATTTTGTAATACACAACTATTTTTTTCGCGAAAGCAAGATAGGCATTTCCCTATCATTTTTGTACCTTCAATTATTCAAAAAAACTAAAAAAATAATGGCATCACATACAGTCACAACTATCTACAAAAAAGGCATGCAATTTGAAACCGATAGCCCTACTGGGTATAAAACACTCATAGACACTTCTCCTGAAAATGGAGGAAATAATGACGGAATGGGGCCTAAAGCTCTTATGTTATCTTCTCTTGCTGGTTGTACAGGTCTTGATATTGTTTTTGTACTAAATAAAATGCGTGTTGAAATTCCAGAGTTCAAAATGGAAGCAAAAGGAGAGCTTACAGACGAACATCCTCGATATTATCATAAAGTTTGGCTAGATTATCATTTTTATGGAGACAATTTAGATGAAACAAAAATTCAAAAAGCAGTAGATCTTTCTGAGAGTACTTATTGTGGCGTTATGGAAATGTTTAGAAGATTTGCTACCTTAGAGGTTGGTGTGCATTTTCATAAAAACAATGCCTAATAAACCATAGCCCCATAAATTTATGCGTCTCTTTTTTACTTCATTATGTTTACTAGTTGTAGTTTCTTTATCTGCACAAAACAGCAGGGAGTTTACTAGAGTTAATGAATTTTATATTCATGGCAACACTCAAGTTATAGGTAATAATAACCTAAGTAAACACAAAAGTAAAGCTATAGATGCTATAGATGAGTTTAACGACGAAACCAAAATGAAGTATGTAGATATAGATACTAATCCATCTACATTTAATTCTAGTAGCGCTAACCTAACAATTCCTAAAGGAGTCTCTATTCGTTATGCTGCTTTATACTGGACAGCAACTTATCCTACTGAAAAGGGAACCAAAGTAGCAAAGGGAAATCGCTATATCTATAAAGCAAATGGAGAGCCTGTAAACGATATTCAAGAAATACAATTAAAAATTCCAGGTAAAGAATATATCTCTATTAGAGGAGACTTAATTTATGATGGAGAACGAGGTACTGTAAAAGAAGTTACATCTAGTAGACCATACACTTGTTATAAAGATGTTACTGATTTAATCAAGGATAATCAAACAATAAATGGCACCTATACTATTGCAAACATTGCTTCTACGCAAGGGTATATCTCTGGAGGAAGTGCTGCTGGATGGATGTTATATATTATTTATGAAAATGACCAAGACCCTTTACAATACATAACAACTTATAACGGATTTAATTATATTAATAAAAAAGGAGTTGATATTAATTTTGGAAACTTTAAAGCCCCTGAAAAAACAGAAACAAAAACAGCTCTTACTTTAAGTGCACTTGAAGGCGATAGCACTCTTAAAAAAGATCAAATAGCTATTTATTATCCTGAAGAACAAAAATATGTCACATTAGATAACGGTGTTAGAGCTTCAGATAATTTTTTTAATAGTAGTATTACAATAGATAACACCTATTATACAGACCGTATTCCTAATAGTAAAAACACTCTAGGGTTTGACATCGCCAAGATTACAGTCCCTAACGAAATAAACACAAGTATAGCAACCAATAACAATGGCTTTAAATTACAATTCAAAACACGAGCAGATAGATATTATATTTACTTTGTAGCTTTTCAAACCACACTCAATAAGTCTATTCCTGAAGATATAATCTCAACAACAGAAGTTGAAGAAAAAGTGATATCAGAAGAAGTTGTAATCTCTGCTCCTGAAGAACTTGAAACAACAACAGAAATAAGTGAGGTAAAAGAAGAGGTCCTGACACAAGAAAAACCTGAAGAATCTCAAATAGTTCAGCAAGAAGAAACAATCCCTATAGATGACACATTAGTAAAAATCATTGACAAAAAACCCACAAAAGTTCCTGATGTATTAAGAGGGTATTATATTATATCTAATGTTTTTTCTTCAAAAACAAATGCCGAAAAATGGGCTAATAAGCTTAAAGGCAAAAATATCCAATCTAACACCTTCAGAAGACCTGAAAATAATTTTTATTATGTCTCTATAGGTAATAATGAAGATCCTGTATTACTTTATGAAGTTTTAAAAAGAATGCGTAAGGACAAAGACCTTAAAGATGCCTGGATACTTAAAATAAATATACAATAGTATATGCGATGGAATATCAAACCTACTCCAGACTTTAATACAATAACAACTCTTTCTGATACTTTGCAGATTGACAAAATTACTTCACACCTTCTAGTCCAGAGAGGTATAGACAGTTATGAAAAGGCAAAGAAATTTTTCAGACCTTCTTTAGATGAGCTCCATGACCCTTTTCTAATGAAAGATATGGATAAGGCAGTTCTTCGTATTGAACAAGCTATTACCGAAGGAGAAAATATATTAGTTTATGGCGATTATGATGTAGACGGTACTACAAGTGTAGCTTTAATGTCTTCCTATTTAAAAACTATTCACCCTACTATTGCAACCTATATCCCTGATAGATATGCAGAAGGATATGGGGTTTCTTATATGGGTATAGACTATGCTTCTGACAATGATATCACACTTATTATTGCA
>CAYYSK010000251.1:0-4820 GCA_964474345.1 uncultured Flavobacteriaceae bacterium | reverse complement strand
TTGAAGCAAGTCACTTAGTAGAGAGTTCTAAAAACTATCCTATTTCTTTTAATGGAAAAATGAAATTTACCTTTGAGCTTCCACTTGACTACAGCAAAGATCAAATAGAAGAAGCTGTGATGGCACATGAAAAAACAAAAATGTACTTGGATGGACGTATCCCTAAAAAAGTCATCATTGTTCCTGGGAAGATTGTCAATATAGTGGGATAACACCTCGCCCTAGCTCTCTCCTCAAGGAGAGGGTTTTTAATTTAAATAAAGAGGAAATGTGCAGATATTCGATAACATCTTATAAATCACATTATGCTTGCTTTACATGTAGGAAAACCTTCAAAAGAAGGTTGTTACATGATATTCTAGATGGGTATCCTAAAGGTGTCCAAGAAACGCCAGCCAAATGTCCAGAATGTAGTGGAGTCATGGCAGATATGGGATTAGATTTTGAATCTCCTAAGAAAAAAGACACGAAGACTTGGGATCATATTGCAACACTTTATAGCGTAGATATCACTTTTCATTCGTGCGGTTGTTCAGGTCCTGGATATATTCCTAAGGATACAGAACAATTAAAAGATTATTTTATAGGAATTAAAAACACCTATTTGGAACATCAGCACTTCTGGGCACGACGAAAAGAAGATCCAGAGACACAAAGTCAAGTAGCAAAAGATCAACATAAGCATTGGAATTTTCTTGGCAAGATTCCTCAAGAGCTAAAAAAAGGAACTAAAAACAAACCCAAATATGATGCAGCAGAAGCGTTAGTATATTGGAGCAAAAAAGTAGCTGAGATCGAAAAGAAAATAAAGACACTAACTACGTAAGATATGGATGGACTAGAAATTTTAGGATTTGCGGCAGCCGTATTAACAACGGCTTCATTTTTACCACAGGTATATCAAACATGGAAGACCAAAGATGTATCTGCATTATCGCTACCTATGCTTACCATGTTTCTTACAGGAATTACCCTTTGGTTTATTTACGGCATCTATAAAGACAGTCCTTCTCTGGTCATCGCCAATGGTATTACGATTATCTCCGTATTCTTATTGGTGTATTTTAAGTTGAAGTATAGAAAGAAATAAAAGCGTATATATACGTTTCTAAACATTCACTTTATCGTTTTATTATTGTGATATGTCTATAGTTGAGATGTGTTTATAAAATGTATCTCGATAATTCTTATAGTTTTTGTAATTTTAGAACAACCAAAATCAAAACAATATGTTAGGAGGATCTATTGGCTATTATATTATTGCCGGAGCTATTGCTTTAATAAGTACTTATGTAAGTTCTAAACTCAAAAAGAAGTTTGCACACTATTCAAAAATTCAGCTACGTAATGGAATGTCTGGAGAGGAGATTGCAAAAAAAATGCTTGCTGATAATGGGATTACTGATGTGCAAGTAATTTCTGTAAAAGGACAATTGACAGATCATTACAATCCGAGAAACAGGACAGTAAACCTTAGTGAAGTTGTTTTTCATGAGCGCAATGCTGCTGCTGCTGCAGTATCTGCCCACGAAGTAGGTCATGCGATTCAACATGCCACTGCGTATAGTTGGCTTACCATGCGTTCTAAACTTGTTCCTATGGTAAATATTTCTTCTAAATTTGGTATGATGGTACTTATGGGAGGGCTTATGCTTATGGCAACGACTGCTTTAGGAGGTACAATTGCATTAGTCGGTCTTGGTCTTTTTGCTATGGGGACGTTATTTAGTTTTATCACCTTACCCGTAGAGTATGATGCCAGTAAACGTGCACTCGCTTGGCTTAAAGAAGAAAATATGGTTACTCAAGAAGAATATGCTGGTTCAAAAGATGCCTTAAAATGGGCAGCACGTACGTATCTCGTTGCTGCTTTAGGGTCACTAGCTACCTTATTATATTTTGCCGTAAAAGTACTTGGGAATCGAAGGTAACATTAAACACCCACTTCACATAATATCCTTTATATGCAATCGGACTGCATAAGAGGTAGTAGTGGATATCCCACAGGAGTGAAGGTAACTGAATGCTACGCCATAGATGTGGTATATCGAAGCGTCTGTAATGACGAGGAAAACGTATAGTCCGACTCTTTTGAAGCTTTTATGCTGATAAAGAGACACGTTAATATAAGAGACATTATAACCTTCAAAATCTCACAAGACAAATTGACAATCCTTGTGATATCAAGGAATTTAATGATATAATAGTCAAAGTTAATACTGACGCTGTAAGCTTTGGCAAAATATTTGACTAAGTTTGCATATCAAATTGGATTAAAACTTTAAAATTATATAGTTATGGCATTAGAGATCACAGATGCAACATTTGAAGAAGCAGTATTAAATAGTGACAAACCTGTACTGGTAGACTTTTGGGCTGCTTGGTGTGGACCTTGTCGTATGGTAGGACCAGTAATCGAAGAAATCGCAGGAGAATATGACGGAAAAGCGATTGTTGGAAAAGTAGACGTAGATGCAAATCAAGAATTTGCGGCAAAATACGGAGTACGTAACATTCCTACTGTATTAATGTTTAAAAACGGAGAGGTAGTAGGACGTCAAGTAGGTGTTGCTCCTAAAGATGTATATACAAAAGCGATTGATGAGCTTTTAAACTAAGACAGATAGCTTTTATTAAGATTATACAAAAGGTTTGGTGTAGTGCCAAACCTTTTTTATTTTTAGCTATTGAAGTAGTTGAAGTGCGCTTTCGCAAAAATGCACTCAGATGCATCTACTTCTTCTTATTGAAATTAAATTAATATTTTAAGAGATCTCCGCTATTCTGGAGGTGAAAAAAAGATACCCACTTTTGTGGGCACAAGTATGGAAAAAAAAACCAAAGTACAAGATGCAATAGACACTTCTCTTCTTGAACAACGTAAAGTATTCTTATGGGGAATGGTAGAAGATAGTAGTGCAAAACACGTGATTGATCGTTTGTTATATCTAGATTCTATAAATAATGACGAAATTCAGTTATTTATAAATAGTCCTGGAGGATATGTAACTTCTGGATTTGCAATGTATGATACTATAAAACAAATAAAGAGTCCTGTCTCGACTATTTGTACTGGACTTGCAGCAAGTATGGGATCTCTTCTTCTTTCTGTAGGAGAAAAAGG
This sequence comes from uncultured Flavobacteriaceae bacterium, assembly GCA_964474345.1. Lineage (GTDB taxonomy): Bacteria > Bacteroidota > Bacteroidia > Flavobacteriales > Flavobacteriaceae > Dokdonia. Next base: position 1,696 of record CAYYSK010000251.1, on the reverse strand, counting down.
ACGTCGTTTTATACAACCTCATGCGCGTGTAATGATACACCAACCTTCTGGAGGTGCTCAAGGACAAGCAAGTGACATCGAGATTACTGCACAAGAAATAATCAAAACAAAAGAGCTTAGTGCTCAAATTCTAGCCGACAATTGTGGACAAACGTTTGAAAAAATCATGAAAGATTTCCAACGTGATCACTGGATGGGTGCAGAAGAATCTGTTGCCTACGGTATTGTAGATGGTGTATACGAAGAGTAGTAAAATGTCTCCTCGAGCGCAGTCGAGAAGTTTTTTTACAAATCTATTTTAAATAGGTCTCGACTGCGCTCGACCAGACATTCTTTTTTTCTTCCTATGGACATCAAATCAGAATTAAATAAAACAGCCGGTTTTGGCAATTTAGAGCTTCTTGCAAAGCAAGTTGTCGAGGGTTTTATTTCTGGAATGCACAAGAGTCCATTTCACGGATTTTCTGCAGAATTTGCAGAGCATAAAGTGTATAACAATGGAGAGAGTACAAAACATATCGACTGGAAGTTATATGCAAAGACAGATAGACTCTATACAAAACGCTACGAAGAAGAAACCAATTTACGTTGTCATCTTATTGTAGATAATAGCAGCTCGATGCATTATCCTTCTGTACCTCAGTATGGGATTGATAGCCTTAATAAAATAAGTTTTTCTGCACTAGCAAGCGCAGCTATTATGCATCTTATGAAAAAGCAACGAGATGCTGTAGGCTTGAGTATTTATGGAGAAGATTACGAGTTTTATGCTTCTGAAAAAGGGAGTGATCGTCATCATCATATGTTATTAGATCAATTAGGAGGTACACTAAATCCCGCTTTCGCGAAAGCGGAAAAGAAAACAGCAACCTATGCTCACTTACACCTCATCGCCGAAAAGTTGAAAAGACGTTCTTTGGTGTTTCTTTTTTCAGATATGTTTCAGAGTGATGTAGAGCAAGAACAACTTTTTGAAGCATTACAACATTTAAAATATAATAAACACGAGGTAGTTCTTTTTCATACCTACAGTTCTGAAAAGGAATATAATTTTGAATTTTCTAATGCTCCTAAGCGATTTGTAGACGTAGAAACGGGCGAGCATATCAATTTATATGCAGATTCCATTAGAGATATTTATAAAGCATCTGTTGACACGTACTTTAAAAACTTGCAATTACGATGTGCTCAATACAGGATTAAGTACATCCCAGCAGTGATTGAAAAAGGCTTTAGTCCTATTTTGACTACTTTTTTGGTAGAGCGACAAAAATTTGTGTAAATTTTTATTTTTTTTGTTTGCAGATGTAAAAAGAGAGTGTATATTTGCACCCGCAACAGCGCAACGGTCTGGTAGTTCAGCTGGTTAGAATATCTGCCTGTCACGCAGGGGGTCGCGGGTTCGAGTCCCGTCCAGACCGCAAATAAAGCCCTCAGTCCGAGGGCTTTTTTTATAAGAAGTTGTGTTGGCTACGTCACACGTAGCAGGCTTTGTAGTTGAAGCCGATGAGAAGCTTTTCCTGTCATAAGGAGAGGCTTTTTTTGTAAAAAGAAGCGAGATTAAAAAAAAGTCTCTTAAAAGTTTAAAATTCTTTTTGGCAGGTTATAAAATTGTGTATATTTGCATCCGCTTAAAGGAAATAACACTCCTCCTTAGCTCAGTTGGTTAGAGCATCTGACTGTTAATCAGAGGGTC
>CAYYSK010000250.1:2667-4826 GCA_964474345.1 uncultured Flavobacteriaceae bacterium | reverse complement strand
TCAATAACAATCGTAATCGTTCCAATCGTTCCATGTCCACACATCGGTAAAGACCCAGAAGTTTCTAAAAATAAAATCCCAAAATCGTTTTTTGGATTGTGAGGTGGATATAGAAAAGAGCCACTCATCATATCATGTCCACGAGGTTCAAACATTAATCCTCTACGTATCCAATCATACTCTTTAATAAAATGCTGACGTTTTTCACTCATAGAGTCACCTATAAGTTCAGGACCTCCATGTTTTATTAACCTAACAGGATTCCCACAGGTGTGTGCATCTATACAGGTAAATTTGTGTGTCATATAAAATGAATTAAGGAGTTCTCTTTTTTTGTTTTTCAATCCAAGTCTGTACTCTTTTCTCCAAAATCTCTAACGTAACTGTGCCTTGTTCTAGGATTACTTCGTGAAACTCACGAATATCAAATGTATTTCCTAATACCGTTTCTGCTTCTATACGTAATTCTCTTATTTTAATCTCACCTATTTTATACGATAATGCTTGTCCTGGCCAAGAAATATAACGATCGGTTTCTGTATTGATCTCATGAATAGATAATGCTGTGTTTTTAGACATATAATCTATCACTTGGTTACGGGTCCATTCCTTAGCATGGATTCCTGTATCAACTACCAATCGACATGCGCGCCACATTTCATAAGTCAATTTTCCAAAACGCTCATATGGTGTTGTATACATTCCCATTTCTTCTGCAAGAAACTCACAGTATAGTCCCCATCCTTCTCCAAAAGCAGAGAGGTACATATTTTTACGAAACTGTGGAATATCCTCTCCTAATTCTTGATTTAAACTTCCTTGTAAATGATGCCCTGGCACAGCTTCGTGTACCGTTAAAGAAGGTAATACATATAGCGGTCTGCTTGGCAAATCATAAGTATTTACCCAATAATACCCAGGATCTGTACTTCCTTTAGCACTTCCTACGTAACGTCCTGTGGTATATTTAGGAGCAATTGCATCAGGTACAGGAGCCACTCCGTATGGCTTTCGCGGAAGCGTTTTAAAAAAACGTGGTAATTGTGCATCAGCACGTTTTGCCATATCTCTCGCAATCATGAGTAATTCATCAGCTGTTTTTGCATAGAATTGCTCATCAGTACGTAAGAATTCTAAAAAATCTGCAAAAGATCCTTTAAAACGTACCTCAGCAATAATCTTCTCCATTTCAGATTTGATACGAGCTACCTCCCTTAGTCCTGTTTGATGAATCTCATTTGCTGTAAGGTCTAAAGTTGTATAGTATTTAATTCTATTTTGGTAATAAGATTCTCCATTTGGTGTTTCTGAAACCCCAATGGTCGTCCTCGTTTTAGGAAAATATTCTTCTTCAAAAAAAGTTTTTACACGCTTAAAAGAAGGAATCACGCGTTCTTCTATTGCTATTTTGGCAGCAGAGAGCAATGAATCTTTTTGTATTTGAGAAAGCGAATTAGGTAGGTTCTTAAAAGGATCGTAGTAATAACTTTCTTTATAATCACTCACAATTTGAGAGTCATACGTACTTTCATATCCATTAAATATGACTCTAGGTTGTGACACTCCTTTTTCTAAGCCTTTTCTCAATATAGGTAGATATTGACTGACAACATCTGGTAATGTATTTAGTCTATTTAAATACGATTTTGCTTGTTCATAATTTGTAATAGGACGTACCATATAATTCCAACTACTGTGAAAACCAGAATCTGACAATAACGGATTAAGATACCCTTCATATTCATAATAGTCAACCGTTTCTTGTAATCTAAAACGTAATAGCGATAAAGAAATCGCATCCGTTTCAGAAAGCTTATTTTCTGAAATTTTAGATAGTTTTTCTAATTGCGCTTTCGCGAAAGCGGCTTCAGTTTTAAAATATTCTTTAGAAAATAAGCCCATAGGATACGCATCATGATCATAGCCACTATGCTCTTGAACTTCTTTAATACTAGTTTGAAGTGTTTCTGATGGAGATTGTGCGTAGACTACTAGGTTAACACTAATCATCAATAATAAATTTAATATTCTATTCATAGCATATCTATTTTAACATCTCCCTCAATCTCTACTTCATATGAGGGAGTCACATCTCTTATCTATTATTTTAAAAATGTAGGCAATAATTCTTCTGGAAAACCTTGATAACTAAATGGACG
>CAYYSK010000250.1:0-2567 GCA_964474345.1 uncultured Flavobacteriaceae bacterium | reverse complement strand
TAATTGCATTTCATTATCACATTGCACAACCATAGAAAAAGGGCCAAAAACTTCTTGATGTAATTTTGTATTCTTTAAAAAAGCATCTCCAGAAACTGTTACAATTTTTGCTTGCGCGTAATTTGAATCTCTATCCCCTTGATGCATAGCAACGACGGTTGTTTCTCTCTCACTTATAACCTTTTTTCCTTTTTGCTCATAGGCATCATGTATTGCTGGATGTAACATACAATACGCATCTATTGCTGTTGTTTTTTGACCTAAATCTTCTATAAAAGAAGACAACTCATCACTTTTAATTCCTAAAATAAGTCCTGGATTTGTACAGAATTGCCCTACACCCAATGTAATAGAGTTTGCATAGGTTTGAGCGATTTCAGAGCCACGTTTATGAAGCGCATTCTGAGTAATAATAACAGGGTTGATACTACCCATTTCTGCAAAAACAGGAATAGGTTCATTTCTTTGAGCTGCAAGATTATATAATGCGCGACCTCCATTAATGCTTCCTGTAAACCCAACAGCTTTTACTTCTGGATGATTTACTAATGTTACTCCAAGCTCTATCCCTTTACTGTTAAGATTTGAAAAAACTCCATCAGGCATTCCTGTTTTTTGTACTGCTTTTTGTATCGCACTTGCTACTAACTCTCCTGTTCCAGCATGCATAGGATGTGATTTTACAATCACGGGGCATCCTGCTGCGAGTGCACTCGCAGTATCTCCTCCAGCTGTAGCATATGCTAAAGGAAAGTTACTAGCTCCAAAAACAACCACAGGTCCTAATGGAATCATATATTGACGTAATTCATTATTTTCTCCAGAAATTGTTGGTATACGCCAATCATCTGTTTTTATGTGATCTGCAAACATACGGAGTTGTCCAACTGTACGCCCTCTCTCTCCTTTGGCTCTTGCTTCTGGTAATCCAGTTTCTGACATATATATATTAATAAGTTCATCTCCTAATGCCTCTATCTCATCTGCAATTGTAGTTAAAAAATTTGCTCTTTCTTTACCTGGTTTATTTTTAAAAACAATAAACGCTTGTGATGCCAGTTGCATAGCTTCCTCTACTTCTAGTGTATTTGCTTGAACAAATGTCGCTTCATTATACTTATTCTCTTTAGGGTTGAATGTCTGATATGTAATGGATCCTTCTGCCTTTAATGTATTTCCTATATAATTTTTTCCTGTAATCATTATTTTATTCTTCTATTTTTTAACATCTGGAATATATGTTCATTCTAACACATTACAAACATTATAAATTGTTTTTGATCTTTTGCAAATGCTTTTGAATATCCACAGGTTTATGTACTCGTTTTGTAGATACTGGATACTTCTCCAATACATTTGAAGGTCGTATCGGTCTTTTTTCAAAACCACCTCCGCAATTAGGGCATACTTCCTGTAATATACTCTCTACACAATTTGCACAAAAAGTACATTCAAATGTACAGATCATAGCATTGATTGCATCATAAGGAAGTTCTTTGTCACAATGCTCACACGAAGGCCTAATTTCTAACATAACTATGAATTCATTTGTTAAAGATTTTTATAATTTGGTAATGGAGGTCTTGTTTCAATTCCTTTTTCTATCACTTTTAATACATTGTTTCTTTCTTCTCCTGACAATGGTAAACGTGGAGCTCTTACATATTCTGTTCCAATACCTGTATGAACCTCGGCAAGTTTTATATTTTGTACTAATTTCGGATTTATATCTAACTCTAGCAAGGGTAAAAACCATCTGTATATCTCTATTGCTTCTTGAATACGGCCTACTTTTTGTAATTCATAAATAGCAACTGTTTCTGCAGGAAACGCATTTACTAATCCGGCAATCCATCCATCGGCTCCCATAAGTAATGATTCTAAAGCAAGGGTATCTACTCCACTCATAATTTTTAAACGATCTTCAAAAGCATTTTTAATACGGGTTATATTTGAAATATCTCTGGTAGATTCTTTAACTGCTTCTATATTACTGTATTTTAGTAATCTTTCAAACATATCTAGCGTGACTTCTACTTTATAGTCTACAGGGTTATTATATATCATAATAGGTAGTGAAGTATTACTAGCAACTGCTTCAAAATACTCAATAACTTCTTGATTTCCTGCTTTATATCGCATAGGAGGAAGCATCATTAATGCAGTTGCTCCATCTTCTTCTGCTTTGTGAGCAGCAGCAATAGCACTTTTTGTGGTTTGCTCTGCTATATTAATAAGAACAGGAACTCTATTATTTACTAACTGCACCGTTTCTTGAGTTAATATGCTTTTTTCGACAGTACTTAATGTACTCGCTTCTCCTAAGGTTCCTCCAAGAACAATCCCATGAACACCTGCTTCTAGTTGTGCTTTAATATTAACTCCAAACATTTCTAGATCTAAAGAGTCATTTGCTGTAAATTTTGTAGTGACGGCAGGCATCACTCCTTCCCAATGTATTGACATGAATATTTTAAATTAATTGTTTGTATATATATTAAATAGGTGTTCTATTACATTGTTAAACCCGAATTATGCATTAGAACTTCGTGATGAAGGTTGGATGT
>CAYYSK010000249.1:2877-4891 GCA_964474345.1 uncultured Flavobacteriaceae bacterium | reverse complement strand
TTTGAAAATGATATAATCGTTGTGGTTCTTCCGTGAAAATTATTTTCACATACAACGATTTCTGCTTCATTTTCAGAAATTCCTTTTACTTCATACGCCCATTTTCTACATAGTTTTAATGCTGTCTCAACTGCTTCAGCACCTGTATTCATAGGCAGCAATTTATCAAATCCAAAATAGGAAGTGGCAAATTTTTCGTACTTTCCTAAAACATCATTATAAAAAGCACGTGAAGTAAGTGTAAGTGTTTTTGCTTGTTCTGTCATTGCATTTACAATACGTGGATGACAGTGCCCTTGATTTACTGCAGAATATGCAGATAAAAAATCATAGTATCGTTTTCCTTCTGCATCCCAAACATAGACTCCTTCTCCCCTACTCAATACCACTGGAAGTGGATGGTAGTTGTGAGCTCCGTACTTGTCCTCTAATGCAATTGCCTCTTTTGATGTAAGTTGATCAACAGTTGCCATAATCTAAAAAGTTTAAAAATTAAAAAAATGCAATTCCTACTGTACCTTTATTCTTTCGAAAGCTCGAAAATTCAGCGGAGGAGAGAAATCATCCTTAGAAATTGCAATTTACTAAAATTAAGTGTTGAGAAAAAATCATTCTCATAATTTTGAGGAGAGTGTAGAAACTTGCAACTCTAATCGCTTTAACTCTCTTATAATACTATTTTTATCCATTTGCATCCATATAAATATTTTAAGCATGGATATCATAAGTACACAAAACATCCCTCCAATAGACCATTTAATGAGGTCATTAGTTACATCTGTATTAAAAAACTGTACGATACAATAAATAAAAAGGCCAAACGCAATAAAACTAACAATATTCATCAAAACAATGATCCATTTATTTTTCCCTCCAAATACTCCAAAAATCATCTGGAATACATTCTGTTCATCCAAACTATCATAAAACGTTGCTTCTTCTTCTGTTAATGCTTCTTTTATTAACTGATCTATTTCTTCATACTCTTTTCTCATAATTTCTAATTTTTAAGTATTGTTTTTAATTTTTCCCTTGCGTAATAAAGTCTTGATTTAACTGTTCCTTTTGATACTTGGAGGATTTCACTTATTTCAATGATACTATACGATTCTATATAAAATAACTTTAATACTTTTTGTTGTTGTTCAGAGAGTGATGCAATGGCACATTTAAGTTTTTCTTTGATCAATGGATTTTCTGATATATCCTTATTGTCTAAGGCAAGTTCACGTTCTTTAAAAATAATTTCTTGTTTCTTTTCTTGAACTCTTTTATTTTTTCTATACCAATCAATAGATTTTTTGGTTACTATAGATACTCCCCAAGAGCCAAATTTATTAGGATTTTCTATGGTATGTATGTTCTTAAGTATGGTAATCCAAGCATCTTGAGCGATATCTTTTGCGATATCAAAATCATTAGCATATCGATAGGCTTGTATACAGAATTTCTTGTGCCATCTTTTTACCAATACTGCCATTGCTTTTTTATGGCCCTTACAATATTGTGCTACAAACCAAGAATCTTCTATTTTTTTAGATTGTTTCATGTCACTTTCTATACTATAGACGACACGTTTTTAAATAGGTTCATTTTTTAAGGAAATTATTTATGTATATGAAAGTAAGAATTAAAAGGTTTAGTTCGCTTTCGCGAAATCGACCTTGTGAGATTCACGACCAAAGGGAGAGCGTAGCGTTAAAGCGTATATAGGCATAGAAGTTTCTAGAAGAACTATAAATTATATTTACAATACTTTAAAAATTAATGAAATAAGGCATATGTCAATTATAAAATTATCTATATTTTAAAAGAAAAACCCCCTTAATTTCTTAAGAGGATTTTATGTAATCTATACCGAAACTAATTACGTAGTATATTCAAGAAATAGCAATTAAAATTGATTTAATTCTCAAACCTAAATTAATTATTTAGTAAATTCTTACAATTGACCAAGTACCTAAATCTATACATCCATCAGGGTCAGGAGGAGTTGTTACTGTAGACAAATCAA
>CAYYSK010000249.1:0-2867 GCA_964474345.1 uncultured Flavobacteriaceae bacterium | reverse complement strand
GTTGAATACCAGTGTGGGCATGGTTCGCATTGAGGTTTACAAGCTAATAATTCAAATGCGCTATTAGGACATACCATTAAAGAAACATATCCATTTGCATCTGGAAAATAAGCACCATCAAAACCTTGATATGAGAGTCCTTGAGCAGAAACTCCACAACCAAAGAAATCACCATTCGTATATTCTACTTTTAATTTTACACATACTAATGCATCAGCACAAGGTTCATCTGCATTCCAAGCACTATTAATAGTCGTTAATTCGCCTAAAAGTGTTGCTCCCGTATTTATTAATACTCCTGTTTGCACCCAATATCCAGTGTCCATATTAAAATTGTATAAATTTACTGTTTCAGGAGTATTTATCTCTTGCAGGATTGGGAATTCAACTTGGATTATTTCTCCTTCCACAATATCTAATCTAATATTTTCTTCGGGTATAGTAGCCACTATTTCTATCATGCCAAAAGAAGTTAATGGGTATAAACCATTATTTCCTTGAGCTATGTAAGAACCTGGCGCACTTCTCAAATCAAAAGAATTTGTAACATCTATATGGGTTGCTTGAATATTTACAACTCCTGAATAGCGCTCATTATTATACCCTAATACATTTGCAGGAATTACTATTCTTCCACCATTTCCAACTTCGATTTGATTTGTTATTCTCGTATCTATTTGCATAACGTCTACGCGTTTTTTCATTGAAATAGCAAGCATCATATTCTTTCTGATTACTTTTGAAACAGTCACAAATTCTTCATTTTCAAAAGTTAAAACATCACCTTCTCCTAACCTAGATTCTTCTATACTAAATGAACCATCATCATTACTCATTCCAATAACCCTATCTCCGTTTTTAATTTTTACATTTTGAATAGGTTCGCCATTTTGAGATGTTATATAACCTATTTTATTTGTAGCTCTCGCTGTTCTTTCAAAAATTAAATTTTCAGAAGTTTGCACATCTATTCTGGCATCAAAATCTGTTGTAGAATCGTCATTACAAGACATCATTGTTATCATTAAACTCATGATAACAAATCGAATAAACATTATTTTTTTCATAAATGATAAATATTATTTTCCCTACTCTTTTATTAAAGGCTTTTGGGATCCTTATTATATTATTCTTTAAATCTTAATAGTTTTAATAAGATTACTTAAATGATTTAATTGTTTTTATAGATCCATCTTGAAATCTAAAAACATGAAACAATAATCCTCTAGGAATTTCGATTTCATTAATTAATTCTTCTACATTATTCCCTTCTTCAACTTCAAAAGTTTTATCAACTAATAATCTCCCATTTGCATCTCTTAACTCGTATTTAAAAGATGTTGTTGCTTGAGGAACCATTGTAATCCAAAATTGATTTTCAACTATTGGAGTAGGAAAAATATTAATAGTAATTAAACTACTTTCTTCATTAGTTACCTTGTAAGAAAATTCTCTTTTAAATTCTTTGATCCCTTGCAAAAAATCTCCATCTTTAAATGCAAATGCAAAAGAATATAGACCAGGTTCTAAATTAAATGATAAATTACTAGGATCTTCTATTACATTAAATATTGTAGGTGGATTATCTGTATTGAGATCATATATTAAAATTTCACTAATAGGATCTAGTAAATCTCCTCCAATTTCATTAAAATCACATCTATCATCACTGGAAGGGAATCCGTTATCATCTACACAAAAACTATCAAAAAAATCACCAACAACATCTATATTTCTTGGACCTCCCCCTGTACTCCCATCGTTCCCATCGTTCCCATCATTTCCTCCATTTCCTCCATTTCCAATAGTATTTGCGGAAACACATTTTAATGGTGGATCATTAAGACTTGAATCAGTAGTAAGATTACCTACAAGTAAATTTATTGCGTTGTTTATAGAGTAGTTTGGTGTACAAATAGTAGTATTAGACAATTGATTTGAAACAAGGTTCAAACCATCCCATTGACCTAATCCCTTTTCCCTAGCATATACATTTCCACTAAGTTGTTGTCCTGCTGGGTTAAAATAATTTACTTGATTACTATTCGTTAATGGTCCTATACAATCATTTTCTAAAGGGTCACATTGTACATTATTGTAGTAATAAAAAGCATTAGCAATCTGTGCATCTTCGTCAAAAGCTCTAAGCGCCTGTTCAAAAACTAAATGCGTAGTTGGTAAGTGTGGGAATTTATATTGTGCAATAGCATACGCATATGTCCCGCTTACACAAGTAACTTCGCATTGCATTTGCGCTGGCAATGATCCATCTGTTCTTTGTGCTATATGAGAAGGACCATTACGATCATTTAATTGGACTCTATTATTAACTACAATAACTTCTCCATTTATAGTAACACCTCTAATGTTTACTAAATAATTAACAGCTGTACTCTGCCTTCTATAATCAACAGGAATAAACATGTAATTCCTATTTTGAGGAAGTTCTTCACTTTGTATTATTTCGTCTTGATACTCCCCTTCTCCGTGAGAACGTTTTATAATATCTACTTCCCAATGATCCACACTTGGATAATTTGTTTTATTAAGGACTAAGTATCCTTGTCCTAAAATAGGTTTTAACTTAACAACACTTTCTTCTTGTCCATAACTACTATTAATGATTAAAAAAAAGCTTACTAGAAATAATAAAATAATTTTATGTTTTGTCATGATGTTTAATCTTTAAATGCCTACTCATTCGCTTTTCGGTTTTCGCGACTTATTTTTAGAAATGAATAAGTAAAACATCTTAATATGGGAGTGATCAGCTCCAATTAAAAAATTGCGCAATGATCAAATAAGAAATATGTATTGATTTCTCTTTGATTGTCCGTATGTGTAAAAAGGAATGTGTTTGTTACCCA
>CAYYSK010000248.1:0-4965 GCA_964474345.1 uncultured Flavobacteriaceae bacterium | reverse complement strand
TCCAATCACCATCTGCTTGTGACACATATGGAAGTGGTGCTGTTTGAAAATCTACCGTTTTTAAATTTTTAATTGCCGCAACAAGATTATTATTAGATGCATCCATAATATTTGTGAAAGCAAAAGTTGTCATTGGGAAGTATCCTTTCAAAGCTGTCCAAGGAATTGCATCTATTTCATTTTTAGAAATCGTCGAAGGTATAATTTCACCTCTTACCATAAGATTGGTATTTTCCAGAATCTCTTGATTCATAATAAATCGTATTTGATTTTGAGATAATGCTTCATCCCAAACTCTCACTTCATCTATAGTACCTTCATAAAAACTAGTAGGATTTCTTTCATCTAAAGCAGCAATCAAGAAATGACGATCGTTAGAAACAGGACTATTTAAAGCGGCGCTAGTATCTAAGACACCATCAATATATAAATTTGCTGTAGTGCCATCATAAGTAATAGCAAACTGATGCCATTCATTATTAGGAATAGCCACTGAAGACAGTATTGTTTGTGTAGTTGCTGTTGCATCTTTCCATCTTACTCTTAAAAACCTACTACCTAATATTGCTATATCATATCCTTCTGTAAAAGAAACATCTCTTTTTGATAATAATGTATATCCACTATCGCTATGATTAATCCAAGATGAGATTGTAAAAGCATTTCCAAGATCTAATTCATCTTGTACATCCATATAATCTGTAGTTCCATTAAAAGTAACTGAACGATCAAATATATAATTTGGCGCATACCCAAAAGTCACATACTCTGTGCCATCAAAATCATACTCTGTTTCTAATTTATCCCCATTTGGAATCATGATACGATACTCTGAACTAGGATTAAATGTAGGTGTATCTGAAATAAACATAAAAAAACTTCCAGGTGGATTAAGCGTAGCACTCAAAGCTATTTCTGGAATTGACACTTTAACTCTTCCAACGGAGCCCCTTTCTACTACTTTCCAAGAACGTTGTATAGAAGTAATATCTACTATTGTATTTAATCCTGAAACATCATCACTTAAGTCAACTATAATTGAAGCGGCAGCATTCAAACTTCCGTTATCATTACCCCACATCAAAAAGTTTTTATCAGTTATTTCATTTGTATTGTTTGTTATATTTTCATTGTTAGTAGTATACACATCTGTAAGTCCCATAGTTACAATTGTGTTAGGGTTTACAGATATTGACTGTTTTTGATTAAGCCCCGATGTAATATCGCGTCCTATCCCAGCAATATCATAATTATATCCTGTATGAGCGGCAACGTTCCATATTATTGAACCATCTGAATCTATATAATTTTGGTCTCCTAATCTAGTTATGGTTGTACTATTGACATCATGTAGTGTAATACCATTTTTAATTGCTAAATAAGACTGTATTCTTTCTTGATCAAAAACAGTTAAAGGGTTTGCAAAACTTATAATTTCAGACATTTTTCCATTAAAATGTGAATCATAATTTGTTCCTCCAATAGTGATACGTCCAACACCTAACACATAACTTGAATTTGTCACATTAATAAAAGGTAAGTCTTCTGCAGGAGTTCCTGTAGTTTTCCCGGTATAGTTATCTATTCTAATTCCATTTTTATAGATCTCTGTTTGATCTCCAGCAGCATTCATCTTTACATTCAATATGATAGGCTCATTATCATAACTATCTGTATTGCTTTCATAAGCCCTCCCATAACTACCGTCACCAATATCAACAGCAGAAGAACTTGTACTTCCAATCATATGGCTTACTATATTGCTAACTCCATTAAATCGAAGTGATCCAGGGTTTATCCATAATCCTGTACCATCCTCTGCAAATTGATTTCTAGACACTCTTCCTGCAATTACTCCTTTAATTGGACAGAACTATCAATACTCCCGTCAGCTTGCAATACTACCCAGTATTCTTGAGTATAATACCCTCCCTTTCCTTTCAGTTCAGAATCTATCGTATCATTAAAATCTATAACAGGATTATAATTAATATTTTCATTAACATCATCATAAAAAATAGGTTGTTGGCCACTATCTCCACGCGTAGCATGATTATCTAACGCTTGATCTTCCCACGTGTTAATTTGCGAAGCATTACTCACACCATGCAAACCTTCTGTTGTTTTTAACCATAATTTCAGATTAGAAGTAACTCCTGCTGGTCCATCTGTAGGATCACCAGACACTATAGGATCTCCTAAAACAAATATATTATCAAAGTTTACTCCGTTATCATTTTGGCTATTGTCTGATGCAAAATGAACTCTAAAACGAGCAAAAGAATTATTTTCTAATTCCACAGGCAATTCTATAGATGCCTCTACAAAATCAGATTTTGTAGAACTCACAACATCAAAATTTAATCCAGCCCAACCGTCAGCACCTGAAGACAATGCATCTACATTACCAAAATTATACCAATTGTTTACTTGAGGATCTGCAAAAGCGCCTAAAACAAACCAAGTTGCTCCTCCATCTGGAGAGTATTCTACATTCATTCCATCATCTCCTCCAGTATCTCCATCGGTATCATACCTAATATCAATTTTAAAAGTAAGGTTTTGAAATCCAGTAAGATCTATCACAGGACTGGTTACATATGTATCTGAGTTTGATCCATAATTATTATACGTATCTGTGTACCAATAATTACCTTCTGTACCAACCTCTACAGCATTAGTTCCATAAGTCCAAACACTACTTCCTCCAGGATTTGAAGCCACCCAATTGTCATTATCTACATCAAAATTTGCATAATACGGTGTTTCTAGTGGGTTTATATTTTCAGTAGCTTCTCCTGCAATAGTAAATGAATAGCTTGATTCATCACTATCATCACTTACTATCGTAATAACTGCTGTATGTGTTCCTAAATCAAATGGATTATATTGTACTTGAAAAACAGTAGAAGCTGATGAAGCAACCATACTTGAAGGTATTGTTTGTATTGAAAATTGTGATGCATCACCTCCAGATATTGTTACATAAGGCGGAGGCCCTGACAACGTCAAAGTTCCCGATCCTATATTATTTATTGTAAAATCTACATTTTTTTTAGTACCTAAAGATATAATACCATAATCTGTTGCATTCCCTGTGTTAGGGGTTACATCTCCATCTATAATCTCTATACTATTTCCTGTAATTTCTATTTCCGGTGTAAATGTGACTACCCCCCTTCCAATCACATCAAATGTAAAAGGGTTTTCATCAGGATCATTATTTGCAATAGACACTGTAACTGTATGTGTTCCTACACTTACAGGATTATATGTTATTTGAAACTGTGTAATTCCTCCATTATTAGATATCGTATTATCTGGAATAACAGAAACAGAAAATTGCGAAGCATCAACTCCAATCAAATTCACATGAGGAGAAAGATCTGTTAAATCAAGCCCTAATAGTCCAGAATTAATAATTATAAAATCACTACTTACAGGAGTTCCTAATATTGTAAAACCAAAATCTGTCCCATCAAAAGTAGAAGGAATGACATCGCCACTATTAATTATGTTACCGAGTCCAGATACGTTAATTTCTGAAGAAGGTGCTATTCCATTACCAACAATATCAAATGTATAAGGATTTTCATCACTATCATTACTTGCTATGGAGATTGTTGCTGTTCGATTACCTATTGCACTAGGCGTAAATCCAATTGCAAAAGGAGAAGTACCACCTACTGGTGCTACTGGTGTTATAGGGATAGCTGTAATACTAAAATCTGCTGCATTTGCACCTGTAATTGACACATAAATAAGGATTAGGGTCAGTAAGTAATAACTCTAAAACTCCAGAGTTATCTATAATAAAAGTACTTGAATTAGAAAGTCCAATAGTTACATCACCAAAATCTGTTCCATCTGTAACCGTTGGAGTCGTATCTCCACTTATAATAGTATTACTTAGGCCCGTAATATTAATCTCTGGATTTACAGGGATTACTGTAACTTCTACATTATCAATAGCCATATCACTGGTAAAACTATTACCCGTTGTTCCAACTATTCTAACATTAACCGTAGTTCCTGCATAAGAATTCAAATTAATTGAAGAAGTTATCCAAGGAGCACTATCGGATGTTTGTTGTTGTCCAGAAATTGTTTGTAATACTGTCCAACTTACACCTGCATCATCACTTACTTCTACGCTAATTTGACCTGAAGCTGAGCCATACATGTGATAATCAAAATTAAAAGTAGCACCTCCAACAGCTGTAAAATCAAAACAAGGGCTTGTTAATATAGCAGTCGCATTAAAACCCATAGCCCCTTGACCTGAAGTAGAAGCTTCTGTAAACATATAAAAATTACCATCACTTGCACTACCTGGTCCAGTTCCATCAGATGGAGTTCCGTTATTATCGCGTGTCCAATCTCCATCATCATCAGTATTTTGGGTGAAAGCAAAATTTCCAGTTTCAAAACTCTCCAAATACGGAAAGGTATCTATTACATCACCTGTACACACATAAGCATAAGCATCATTATCTGATATATTTACATTAGCATATAAAGAAGAGGGAAGAAGAATAAAAGTAAATAAACTAACTAGAAAAGTTATTTTAATACAAGTAGTAGTTTTCATTTTAGTGACAATTGCTATAAAAAACGTAAGTAATTGTATACGTATCTTATAATGATTTGGGTCTTGCAAAAATATAAAAGGTTTTTACCTATGTAAATTACGGTTAACCCATAATTCACTTAATCTATTAATTTATGTATTTCATCGATGATTTCAATAAAATATTAGCATTTTATTTGTTAAAACAACCAAAAATTATGCTTTTTTTAGGTGCATTTTTTAACTATTTGAGTTTATATACTTGTGTAAATAAGCATGTTTAAAACATAAATCAGGGAAGTTATTTGATCAATACAAGAGTAAATTAGAGTTATTCTTTTTAGAATATTGTGATTCTATTTCTTTATTAGAAAGAAGTTTTCGCTTGTGCTAAA
>CAYYSK010000247.1:0-4997 GCA_964474345.1 uncultured Flavobacteriaceae bacterium | reverse complement strand
CCTATGATGAAGTGATTCATTTATAAGAAACATAGATTTAATCTGAATTATGCATTAGAACTTCGTAATGAAGTGCAAAACGGCAATAAACACTAGTGTTTTCTTGCTTTTAGCATAGTATCGCATAGCCTGTCCTCACGAAGGTGGGAGAGTTAAAGTGAAAAATACAGCATAGCAATAGTGTTTGCAGTTGTTTTGCGGTATAATAGATTTTCTAATCCATAATTCGAGTTAAATAGAGGGCGTTTCCCTAACGGGTCAGGCTTTCTGCTATATCTCTGCATAGTCACTTACAGTGACTATTACGAGGATGTCGCATCAATCCTTAACGCAAAAAACTGTACCAGTCATAGACAGAAACAATCGCTAAAACACATTCATATGGCACAAATAAAAACACATTATCTCGAGGTAGAAAACCTAGCAGAGTTGGAAGTCCAATTGCCATTGCTTTTACATCAAATCAAACAGGAGCAGGATAACGAGAAGCTCTTTGATGCCTATGCAAAGGCATATGAAGCTCAGTTAAAAAATAATGCCATGACTAAAGGTTCTATTCCTATGATCATTTATGAGAATGGGAAATATTATGTTATAGATGGAGGAAAAAAATATCCTTATAATCAATATCCTTGGCATTTAGTTCCTGATCAAAAAATGTTTTTATATAATGATTTTTTATTTCTCTATGATAAAAGTATAAGAGATTTTAAACCCTATATAAAAACACTACCAGAAGTTATTGTGACTGCAAAAGGAATAAATTCACAATTAGAAGATGTTAGATATAAATTAGCTGGAACAGAATATGTGTATAATCAGATACAGCTTTATAGTTCTCTACTTACTTCAAGTCTTATGAGTAGTGCTCTTTCTATGAATTCAGATATGTCCATGGCAGATAGTGGATTAGGTACTATGATGGTAGCAAATGATTTACTCGATACGATTAATACCGATCTTAAAAAATTTGGTTTTGAAAATCTTTCAGAATATGAACAGACTCAAAATGATTTCCTAAGGTTTATAAAAATCAAAGCCCATCGATTTGTCGATAAACATTTTTCAAAATATGCAGTATCGTTAAAAGAAGAAGAAACGTACCTTTCTGATAAAGAATATACAAAACAACTTTATAAAAAATTAGCAGCCTCTAACGCAAATCAATATCATAAAGGAAGTCAGCAACGACTTTCTGCTGCACAAATGTTTAATAAGACTGGAAGTATTAGAGGAGAAAAACAACGTATAAACACCTATAGACAAGGAGAAAAGAAACAGGCAATTGCAAGAAAAGATATTGACTCTTTAGGGTTATTCTTAACACAGTCGCCAGATTTTGATTATGACGCACTATCGCGTGTAACATCTGAACAAGAGATGATAGACACTCTTAAGTCTGAAATAAAAAAACAACATCATAATATTAAAGTATCACGAGAATATTTATTTGAAGACGATACTATTTTTGAGTTTTCAGAAATCATTGCTCAAGTACTTCAACAAGAAAATATACGTGAAGGCTCTGTATTATTTACAATAGTAATGGATAAAATAAAAAGTGAAGCATTTAATAAAGTACTTCACGGTCTAGCTATAGCTGTATTTGCCATAGCTGTTGGATTATTAACGGCTGGTACTGGGACCATTGCTATACTAGGAGCTGCAACTGTTGCAGTCGCAGGTGCATATGTAACTTATGAAGAAATAAAAGATTATAGAGGAAAGCTCGCTACATATAATGTGAATCTTTCTGATAACGAACCTTCCATTGTATGGGTAATCATTTCTATAGTAGGAACTGTACTAGATGTTGCTGCCTTTACAAAAATTGCTAGTTCTCTAATTAATGCAGGACGTGTCTTTGATAAAACAGGAGACATTGTAACTCTTGAAAAAAGCCTAGCAAAACTTGAAGGAGTAACAGAAGCTATGCGAAAAAATATCCTTAAGCAAGCGAGTTTAGATAAACAATATAAAGAAGTTATTAATTTTTTAAAACCTAAAGGAGTATATATGAAACTCACTTTAGGACTAGATCAATTAGTAGCAAGAGTAGGAGTATTTGCTTACCATGCAATACGAAGAGGGATTTTAAATTTCGATAATTTTCTATTAGAGCTTAAAGCAAGTAAAATCATAGATGATGGCGCTAAATTATCTCCAAATGAATTGAAAGCTATTAAAGACACTTTTGCTAAAGTCAAATCAGATATAAAAACAAATCCTAAACTAACAAAAAAAACTACTCGAAACTTACAACAAGAAATCAAGATAGAAGAAGATGCTTTAACATATTCAATTAATGTTAAAGAAACTAGAAAATATAAAAAGTCTGGTGATTATCATGCATATACAACACATAAAATTACAGACGATGTAATCCAAGATATTATTTCAAATCCAGAAGCTATTTTTCTTTCGAAAAATAAAGATTTTTATAAATATTATAAAGATGGAACAATAGCTGTTGTACATGCAGGAGGTGCAAATGGAAAAAATGTACTAACTGCATATGGGAAAGCTGGTGTCAAAGGTGATAGTGGTGTCAAACTCTTCGGAGGTAGTATTAATGATTCTGCCCCACCAGTAACAATAAATATGATTTTGAACGGGAAAATACCTAGAAAATTAGAAGATAATGGAACTTTAATATTTTTCTCCCCTGCAACTCAACTTTGGCCATAAATTAACTAAATTGCAGTAAACAAATTAATTAAATGTATTTTTTAAATAAAAATATCAGTGTAAATGTAAGAGAAGGAACACTATTACACTTTATCCCAAAATATAATTTTGGAAGTCTTGAAGTAGTAGTGTCAAATGTAAACAAATTTGAAGGTTTTGATGCTGAGGACAAAATATACTTTGGACTTGGAAAGCATTTTTATACAAATTTTGAAACCGATGTCATCTTATTTGATAAAACAAGTTTTATATTACAATCTTTACGATTAAGTCATAGCCTGATCGAAAAAAAACCTAAAAACATCTCTATTTTAGAGCAAGTTGATAGCAAAAAAGGAATCCTCGAATTAATAACAAAAAACAAAGAAGATTTTAAAAATAAAAAACCATTTAAGTTTCGTTTTTATAATTCCAAAACAAATACATTATTAAGTTATGGTAAAAAATTCTTAAAAAGTAAATCTATTGATTTAAAATTAGAAGTAGCTCAAGATGTTTTTTTATTATTTAATCAAGACAAAAAATATTGTGGATGGATACTAGAAAATCCTGAAAAATATATTGTACAATACTATTATTATAGAAAAGATGGTCTAGATTCACATGAGAATTTTAATCATATTGAATCGCATATTAGACTTAAAGAGTTCTACCATCAAACATATAATCTTATAGAAGATGTCCCTCTATTTATGATGGATAATACCTATGAAGACCCTGATGGAACTATTCTAAAAAAGATGAATGCATTGTATATTGAAATGAATACTCTAGAATCTCCTTGTATTGGTATCATTGCTTTAAAAGATAAACTTGAAGAAAGAGCAGGTTACGATTATAAAAAAAGATTTGGCGAAGAATTTGGAAAAAATCAATAATCCATCTGATAGTTAATCTTATGTGATCATTAAATATATGAGACGATATATATAGACTATAAAGAAGATAAAGGTTTTTGGTTAGAGGAACGTTTTATAGAAGTATTAAGTTATTATGTTTGTTTGACCTTTGAAAAAGAAGGCTTAGAAAATCAACCAGAATGATATCTAAATGTGTATGATGATTTTTTAACTATAACTCATGGATACAATTCAAGAAATCAAGGGTTTCTCTTTAAAGAAGACATAACCTATATAAAGGAACGTGAATATCAAATTATATTAATTCTTGAAAAAACTAAAAAACTTTTAGAGCAAAAAGGAAAAGTAATAAGTATTGAGGAATTAAGAAATGAAGCTGAAAGCAGAAAAATAGCTGAAGATTTAAAAAATGGATGGGATTTTCCCATACAGATAGTTCGTCTTATTACTATATTAGATCTCATGATCCAATTATTTAATCATAATAGGGAAGTCTCGTTTGAGGGGTTTGATCATCCTGAAAATGCAGATGTGATATAATATAATCTCAATTTGAATAGTAGTAATGATTCTATATACACGATAGAAAAATAAAAACTATGTAGATATTATTAAAAGAGAAAACCCACCTCGTCATTCGCTTATTGCGAATGTCACTCCTCCCTTTCAAGGAGGAGAACTTTAAAATAGATTATAATATATAAGCAAAAGTTCCTTCACCTTTGAGGGGAAGGTGGCAATTAAGAAGCGATAGCGTAGTAATTGACGGAAGGGGTAACTACTATTACTAATTTGAATTTAATACAAAACCAGTCCTGCAAATAGAGGAATGATCATATCGATGATAAAGGTACTTCTAGGAAGGAATATAAAAAGAAGTTTATTTTTTAAACCCGAATTAAACAGTCATAAAAACTCAAGATGTATTAAAAAGAACATCTTGATTTTATAGAAGGTATGTAAGCTCATACGCATACAATCTTAAGGAAAAACCTTCTTAAACATCTTACTTCTTTGATCCATTTTAAGTAGAAAAACAAAGCACTTGTAAAATTAAGTTAGATTTGAAACAGTCCATTTTCTAAAACATAGTATCTTTAGCAAGATCATTTTAAGATATGAAAAAACAATTATTTTTTATACTACTTGTCACTTGTATTTGTTGGAACGCTACCTCTCAAGAAGAACAAAAAAAAGTAACCTATCAAGGAGGTGTTGAAACCCTTGGGTATGTTGCCAATGAAGAACTTCCTTTTTGGGCATTTACAAATACATATGGCAAATTAGGTGAAGATTCTAATGGTTTGGTATACGCTTTCGCGAAAGCGAACTACGCATTATCCGAAAACAGCACAATAACACTTGCCGCTTCTGGTGTTGCTCGCAATGGTATAGACCCTAGTGTACAGCGTGCAGAACTGTATGCTAATTTTAAAAATACATGGATAG
>CAYYSK010000246.1:0-5001 GCA_964474345.1 uncultured Flavobacteriaceae bacterium | reverse complement strand
CCTAATCCTGTAAAAGCGCCTCCACCTCTAGCAAAATAGGACCATAATCCCTCTATATTAAGTTTATCTGTTAGTTGGTATTTAACACCCGCTCCTACACTCGTTAAATCTTGTTCAAAACCATCTTCTGTCAAAGCAATAAGTTGAAAGTGTTGTGCAAATATTTGTGCTGTAAATTTAGAACTAGGGAAATAACTTAAGAAAGCTCCTGGGATAAGACGTAAACTATTATTTGCAAAACTATCATCCTCATCACCAAAGTTTAACTCTGTATTCAGATCAAAAAACAATTGCCATTCCTTACTATTTCCTAAAGGAAGGTCATAGAAAAATCTATTTTGTAATGTAAAACCATCTTGATCTAAGAAAACACCTTCAGCATCTGACTCATCTCCAATTAATGAGATAAATAAAGAACTTTGAACAGAAAAATTACTTAAGTTTTTAAAAGGCACAAACTTTACGCTAGGCGCAATATTTGTCAAACCACTTCTTGCTGTTCCTCTTTCTCCATCAAAGCTAAATACATCTAAAGCTCCTCTTCCTCCTATAGCATTAGAACGAAATTCTAATATTGCCCCTACAGTTACTCTTCTATTTTCTGAAACTCCAAAAAATGCATCAAGAGTAGAAGTAAAAAAATTCTGTCTAGGGATTGCTACAACATCTTCATTAGAATCTAATTGCCTAGTTTGTGTAAACAAGTTATTAAACCATTTAATGTCAACTTGTCCTTTTCCAATCAATTTTGATGGAGTTAAATTTTGTATCACCGAACCCCCTTGATCATCATCTATATCATCTTGAGCAAAAGCTCCTATTGTAAATAATGCGGCTAACGTTAGTGTAAGTATTTTTTTCATTTTGTTTTTGATTTGTGCTCCCCAAACCTGATCTTTTTAATAATACAGATCAGGATAGGAAGTCTTTTAAAAAATGTAATATATGTTTAGTGTTATTTTACTTGATTTAATGTCCAATCATATGGATAGTAAGAAATTTTTGCTTTTGCAGGAATTGCTTCTTTTCTAAATTTATTGATATAATCTATCTCACTTCCATTTTGAGTAAAGTCTCCTTTATACCATTCAAAGATTTGTGATAATTGTACTTTATTCCCTTTTACTTTTATAAATCTAGGGTTATTAAGTGCTATTGTAGTTTGTCTTTGTAATTGAGCTTCCAGTTTTGCTGGTGTGTATGCTTCACCAATAATTGGAGGACATCCTAAACCTGCACATACCAATACAAAATGGAATCGAGCCTCTTGTGGGAATACTTTTCTAAGTAACTTGTTTTCAAGATCGTTTAATGTAGTTTTTACTCCTCCTATTTCGTGAGTGTTTTTATCAAAGAATCCTTTAATATGCAGCGGTTGTTTTACAGGATATTTATCTACAATTCCTTTTATTACAGTAATGTTATATGCGTTAATCCAAAATGCTTGATAATCCTTTACATTACTTTTTGAAACACGAACATCTTTTGCAAGTGTCACTAATTCATTAAGTGTTTCTGGATTATTTTTTATAGTTTTATAATCTACACGTCCATTTTTAATATAAGTATTAAAGAATGTGTCTGCTTTATTTACAAATGTATCTACACTTTGTCCGTAACTCACGGCTACAAATAATAAAGTAAAAAGAGTGGTTATTCGTTTCATTTTAATTTCATTTTTTATGTTGGCTTCTGTCGTTAGTTTTTTTAATCTCTTACAAAATTGATTGTCAAATTTTCCTTTTTTTTCAAAAAACTTATCGTAGCAAAAAAAGATTAAACCTTACATTTATGCGCGTTATTTAAAACTGTTCTAAATACAAACACATTGTTAAGTTCATTATCTTTAAAGCGACCTTAATTAGAAATTTTATTGTGATTGCCGTGCACACTGCTTTCGCAAAAGCTAAAAACAACCACCATCATATGGAAGAACATATTGTTATCATAGGTAATGGAATTTCTGGTGTAACTACTGCCAGACATATTCGAAAATTATCTGACAAAAAAATCACCATTATTTCTGCAGAGACTGATCATTTCTTTTCACGTACTGCACTCATGTATATATATATGGGACACATGAAATATGAGCATACAAAACCTTATGAAAATTATTTCTGGGAGAAAAACAGAATCGATCTTAAACGTGCTTTTGTAGAAACAGTGGATCATGCAAACAAGCAACTAGTTTTTGCCGATAATACGACTATGTCATATGACAAACTTGTACTTGCCGTGGGTTCAAAACCTAATAAATTTGGATGGCCAGGACAAGATTTAGACGGTGTTCAGGGCATGTATTCAAAGCAAGATTTAGATATGCTTGAGAAAAATGCTCCACATAAAGATGCTTGTAATCGTGCCGTGATAGTTGGCGGAGGATTAATAGGAATTGAAATGGCGGAGATGTTACGTTCTAGAGATATTCCTGTAACTTTCTTAGTAAGAGAAAATAGTTTTTGGAACGGTGTATTACCAGATGGAGAAAGTGGCATGATTAATCGTCATATCAAAAATCATCATATAGATTTAAGATTAGGAACAAATCTAAAAGAAATACTTTCTGACGAAAATGGTCGCGCTCGAGCTGTAGTAATAGCAGAAACTGAGGAAGAATTACCTTGCAATGTCGTAGGACTTACGGCAGGGGTTTCTCCAAATGTAGCCTTCTTAAAAGATAGCGGTATTGAACTAGGTAGAGGCATAAAAGTAAATCGAATGCTTGAAACCAATATTTCCGATATTTACGCTGTAGGTGATTGTGCAGAACAACACGAAGGTATTAATGGAAGAAGGCCTATAGAAGCTGTATGGTACACAGGACGTATGATGGGAGAAACATTAGCTCAAACTATTTGTGGTAATCCATTAGAATATAAACCTGGTCATTGGTTTAATAGTGCTAAGTTTTTAGATATTGAATATCAAACCTATGGATGGGTTTTTTCTAAACCTCGTGAAGGAGAGATTCATTTTCATTGGAAACATGAAGACGATACAAAATGTATTACTATAAATACAGAAGCAGCTACTGGTAAATTTATAGGGATTAACAATTTCGGAATTAGAATGCGTCATGAAGTTTTTGATCGTTGGCTTACAGAAGAACGTAGTACGGACTATATAATTGAACATTTAGCTGAGGCAAATTTTGATCCAGAATTTTTCAAGCATTTTGAAAAAGATATTATAAGTGCTTATAAATCTCAGGCAATTACAGCTTAATCAAACATAAACAAAATTATAAATTACATGATTCCTTAGTATTTAAGGAATGAAACTAAAAGATATGGCAATAGAAAGAAACATGTCGCTTACTGGACAACCACCAGTAAGTCTCAATACGACTCAAAAAATAGGTGTCCTCATCGGAATGATAGGGCTTTTTATACTTTTACTAGCAACCTTAGGCGTTGATCTAGGCAGCGCAGCACTATGGCTTACCATTTCGCTATTAGCTATAACCTCTGGTATAGTGATTTTTGCAAAAGGAGCTTATGCACATAAACTTCCTGGCATTAAAAATGACGGTGTCTGGTTTAAGTCTATGTCTTCTCGTGGAGTTTTAGGATGGATGGCTGGTATTTTTCTTACTGGATTTTACGTCATTTTATATTTTTATGCAGAGGTATTAGGGCTTGGTCAAGGTACTGATGGTACAAATACAGGACTCGTTGGTCTTTTTGACCCATTAAGTTATTTCTTAAAAGGAAGTGCAGCAAGTCAGTGGTTTATGTATGGAACACTTTATACTGTGGCTATACTCGCTTTTGGAATTAAATTTATGTGGAAGTATAAGCATAATCGCTACGAGCAATTACGAACTGTAAGTGTGATGTTTTTCCAGACGGCTTTTGCTTTTGTGATCCCAGAGCTCATGGCACGTTTAAACTCAGATAGCTTCTCATTACCATATAACGATATCAAGTTAATGTGGCCTCTAAACTACTATGCATTTGAGCAATGGCGCGTAGACCAGTTTATTAATGCGCAAAATATTGGATTATTTTTCCTCATTCTTGGGGTCTTAATGATCTTTGTGATTTCACCTTTTCTTACGTACAAGTATGGTAAGCGCTGGTATTGCTCTTGGGTATGTGGTTGTGGAGGTCTTGCTGAGACTGCAGGTGATCCATATAGACATCTTTCTTCTAAAAAAATGTCAACATGGAAACTAGAACGATGGATGATTAATGCCGTACTCGTATTTGCTGTAATCTTCACAACAGCTGTAATCTCTACCTATCTAGGTTATGATAGTGAGAAATATTGGTTTACAAAGAATACTTTCTTGGTAATATCGGGAACCTTCTTAGTCATTGTATTTGCAGCAATAGCTTATTGGAAACGTGACCAATTGAAAAGTGATGCATTTAAAGGAGCCGTCGTTGCACTTGTGATTACACTTGGTTTCTTTGTTTTATTATCTTTTATGGATATTAACAATATAAAAATCAACGCAAGTTACTTCTCTTTTGGTTTAAATAAACAAGAATATGGTCTTACTGATGGGATGCGTAGCTTCTATGGATTTGGTATAGGTTCTATTTTTTCTGGAGTTATTGGAACTGGATTCTATCCTATTTTGGGTAATCGTGTATGGTGTCGTATGGGATGCCCAATGGCCGGTATTTTAGGGATTCAACAAAGGCTTTTCTCTAAGTTTAGAATTACTACAAATGGAGGTCAATGTATTTCTTGCGGTAACTGTTCTACGCATTGTGAAATGGGAATTGATGTAAGAGCTTATGCGCAAAAAGGAGAAAACATTGTACGTTCTAGTTGTGTAGGATGTGGCGTATGTTCTGCTGTTTGCCCTCGTGGAGTTCTTAAATTGGAAAATGATTCTCTAGATGGTCGTATCAATCCTACTGATGTATTATTAGGGAATGATGTTGATCTTATGGATTATGTAAATAACAAAAAAGTAAGTTAAATTACTTACTATTTTTCATAGTTTGCTTTCGCGAAAGCAAAAGTAAACTACCTCGGGGCAAG
>CAYYSK010000245.1:0-5037 GCA_964474345.1 uncultured Flavobacteriaceae bacterium | reverse complement strand
AAAGCAAGAAAACACTAGTGTTTATTGTCGTTTTGCACTTCATTACGAAGTTCTAGTACATAGCTATTTGAGTTAAACCAATAACTTTGTATAACCTACCTTCTTTTAAGTATGAGTTTTTTAGAAATTTATGATGTACATATGTTATGTTAAAATACTTAATATATGTAAATACCTGTTTTTTTAGATGATTGTAAAATATATTACATTCCTTTTATAATCCTTCATTTATAATTTGCATATTGATATATGTAGTTTGATATTTGCGTGCAAATACACTACTATGTCTAAAGTTGTCTTAATAACAGGTGCCTCTTCAGGAATTGGAGCTACTATAGCCCATGATCTCTCAGAAAAAGGATACATTGTTTATGGGACAAGCCGTAACCCTAAATCTGTATTGAATAGAAAAGTTAGAATGTTACCCCTTGATGTGACAAAAACTGCATCTATTTTTCAAGCAATTTCTACCATACTTAAAGAAGAGAATCGTATTGATTATGTTATAAATAATGCAGGTATGGGAATTACAGGTCCTTTAGAAGAAACACCAGACGAAGAGACTAGACGTGTTTTTGAAACTAATTACTTTGGCGCATTAGAAGTTATTAAAGCAGTATTGCCTACGATGCGATCTCAACGTAGTGGTATGATTATCAATATCACATCTATTGCAGGATATATGGGATTACCTTATAGAGGTATATATAGTGCTACAAAAGGGGCACTTGGAATTACTACAGAAGCATACCGCATGGAACTTAAAGAGTTTAATGTTAAAATGACAACAGTCGCTCCAGGTGATTTTGCAACAAATATCGCTGCGGGTAGGTATCATGCTCCAATCCTAGATAATTCTCCTTATAAAGAAAATTATGGTAATACTTTAAAGTTGATGGATGAACATGTAGATGCTGGTATGAATACTGCTATTATGGCAAAAGTTGTATATCGTATTATGCAAACTAAAAACCCCAAGGTTCATTATAGAGTAGGGTTTTTTATGCAAAAATTCAGTATCGTTCTTAAGAGAATGTTACCAGATACTTGGTATGAAAAATTACTTCTTAATCATTATAAACTGTAAATTCACTTTAACTTAAGAAGTTTTTGCTCTAATTTGACAAGTGTTTATTTCAATAGTAGATAGATTGTGTATAAGTGTGAGATAATTTCAAAGTAGAGGTGTCTATTAAGAGGGTTTCTTTACTTATTTTTGCAAAAATAACAATAACTCTATCCTATGAAATTTTTTATTGATACTGCAAATCTAGATCAAATTAGAGAAGCACAAAACCTCGGTGTACTAGATGGTGTAACTACAAATCCTTCACTAATGGCAAAAGAAGGAATCACTGGTCGTGACAATATTTTAAAGCATTATGTTGATATCTGTACTATCGTAGATGGAGATGTAAGTGCAGAAGTTATAGCTACAGAATATGAAGCTATGATTAAAGAAGGTGAAGAACTAGCACAATTACATGAACAGATTGTTGTAAAGTTACCTATGATTAAAGATGGTATAAAGGCCTGTAAATATTTTAGTGATAAAGGAATTCGTACAAATGTAACACTTGTGTTTTCTGCTGGACAAGCGATACTTGCAGCAAAGGCGGGAGCAACATATGTGTCTCCTTTTATTGGTCGTTTAGATGATATTTCTACAGATGGCCTTAATTTAATTGCAGAAATTCGTCACATATATGATAATTACGCGTTTGAAACAGAAATTCTTGCAGCTTCAGTCCGCCATACTATGCATGTTATAGATTGTGCTAAAATTGGAGCAGATGTAATGACAGGACCTTTGTCTTCTATAGAAGGATTATTAAAACATCCATTAACAGATATTGGACTTGCAAAATTTTTGGCAGATTATAAAAAAGGAAATTAAGTTCTTTTATATTTCATACATACTAAAAAAGCCACTTCATAAAAGAAGTGGTTTTTTATTTCTTCTTTATTTACTGATTAAGATAGGCGAGAAGTTCGTTTTCAAAATCAGTACGATGAATGTTAGCATGGCTATTTAAAATTTTTCCATGCTTATCTAAAACAATTGTTTTACTTATATCATTTATAACAAGAGATTTTCTTGCCTCAAGAGCATTCCCAAATCGATACTCCATAGATGAATTAAATTTATGTTGACGTATATACTTTAACCATTTATTATTCTCATCATTTACATTAACTCCTATAAAGTTAAATTCAGGGTACTTAGATTGTAAATCTTTAACCTTTTTATGAGACTCTTCCATATGCATATGCCTATTATAAGACCAAAAATATAAAACGGTAGGTTTTCTAACTCTACTTGAAAGTGTTACCATGCGTTGTTCAGAATCTACTAGCATAAGATCTGGGATGATATTACCAGCTTCCATTTTTTTGTGAGAATCATACAAACTGAAAATTCTTTTCTTTGTTTGAGGAGATGTCATAGATGCTGTGACTAATTTAAAGATCTCGTCAACACCTTCTTTATTATTACTGTTTTCAATAAATCGTTCTCCAGCTCTAAAGAGCTTTACATCTTTTAATTTAGGATCAGTAATATATTTGTTTATAGACTTTACCTCATTATAGTTATGCAAATAAGAAACTGTGTTGTAGGAATGATTTTGACAATACCCTTTGTATGCTTGATGATTCAGAAAAGCACTTAGATAACGCTGATATGAATAAAGGTCAAATAGATTTGTATTGTTGAAGTTTATGCTTTCGCGAAAGCTATAGAAATCTTTTGGCAAGTTATTTATAAATGCAATTTTATCATTTTCACGATAATAAGAAAAAGGATAACTCTCTTTACGCTGGTAATTATCAAAATTAATTGCAGCCAATGCTATTTCCTGAAACTCTGGAGATGTTTTATATTTTGAATTGAATTTTTTTAATTTTTTAACTCTTATTTTATGTAATGAATCTAAGTAGTGTTGAAAATCTTCAGGTTTTTTTTGATAATGTTGAGTAAAGCCTTCATATTCTACTTCCCATTGAAGGTACATGTCAATAAGGAAATTACTACGTTCTGACCCTCTTCCAGAAAAGCTTATTGATTCATCAAATTCGCGTGTATTAACTCTTACCATAATACTATCGCCAGGTTCTACATGAATAAGCTGATGTTCTCTATGTACAATACGATAAATACCAGATTCAAAGTCTTTAAACTCGTATAAAAAACGATTATGGGCGTCTAAAACAATAGAATCAATAATCTCATTATTTTTTACAAGAATAACATGATCGCGTTTTGGATTAATAATTTCCCCACCAAGATAAGTGCCTGTATATTGCTTGTTTTTATCAGAATTACAAGCGCTTAATACGAGCAGCAATATAAGGATGGAGATAATTCCTTTGATAGTAGAATGTCGTTGAGCGTAGCTGATGACGTTATATATTTTGTGAGTTTACTGTCAAATGTAACTTTTACAAAGAAAAAGTGTTGTTAATTAGAAGTTAAAACGCATATCATTTTATCTAATATAATAGTAGGTTTTGACATTTTTTGGAAATTATGATATGTTAATTTGCCTTGTTGAGTAAAATAATACGAATAGTATATATAAATACACTTCACTATCTCTATAAGAATCGGTATTTTTGCAGGCTTAAAATATTAAATAGATTATATAAATATGCTTTCAGTTTCTAATTTATCAGTACAATTTGGAAAACGTGTTTTATTTGATGAAGTAAATACCTCTTTTGTTTCAGGCAATTGCTATGGTATTATAGGCGCAAATGGAGCCGGAAAATCAACGTTTCTTAAAATTCTTTCTGGAAAGCAAGATGCTACTTCGGGACATGTACATCTTGAAGCGGGAAAGCGTATGTCTGTTCTAGAACAAAATCATTATGCATATGATGAATATAATGTTCTTGAAACTGTAGTAATGGGTAATAAGCCTTTATATACAATTAAGAAGGAGATTGATACTTTGTACGCAGATTATTCAGATGAAAATGCAGATCGCATTGGAGAGCTGCAATTGCAGTTTGATGAAATGAATGGATGGAATGCAGATAGTGATGCTGCTGCGATGCTTTCTAATTTAGGGATAAAAGAAGACTTCCATTATACATTAATGGCAGATCTGGATGGAAAGCAACGTGTACGAGTATTGATAGCACAAGCATTATTTGGAAATCCAGATGTACTTATTATGGATGAGCCTACCAATGATTTGGATTATGAAACAATAAATTGGTTAGAACACTTCTTAGCAAACTATGATAATTGTGTGATTGTCGTATCTCACGATAGGCATTTTTTAGATGCTGTATGTACGCATATTTCAGATATAGATCATAGTAAGATTACACATTATAGTGGTAATTATACATTTTGGTATGAATCTTCTCAATTGGCTGCTAGGCAAAGAGCACAGCAAAATAAAAAGGCAGAAGAAAAGAAAAAAGAATTACAAGAGTTTATTGCTCGATTTAGTGCTAATGTCGCAAAATCAAAGCAAGCAACTTCTCGTAAAAAGATGATTGATAAATTAAATATAGAAGAAATTAAACCTTCCAGTAGGCGTTACCCAGGTATTATTTTTGACCGTGATCGTGAAGCTGGAGATCAAATATTCAATTCAAATGGATTAGCTGCTTCTATTGATGGTGAAGTTTTATTTAAGAATATAGATATCAATCTAGCCAAAGGAGACAAAGCAGTATTATTTTCTAGAGATAGTAGAGCAACATCTGCATTTTATGAAATTATAAATGAAAAATTAAAACCAGATAATGGAGAGTTTTCTTGGGGTATTACAACCACTCAATCTTATCTTCCTTTAGATAATTCTGAATATTTTAAGTCTTCAGAACTTAATCTTGTAGACTGGTTACGTCAATATGCTCAAACTGAAGAGGAGAGAGAAGAAGTGCATTTGCGAGGTTTCTTGGGGAAAATGATTTTTAGTGGAGAAGAAGCATTAAAGAAATCTAATGTCCTTTCTGGAGGAGAGAAAGTGCGTTGCATGATTAGTAAAATGATGATGAAACGAGCTAATATATTAATGG
>CAYYSK010000244.1:0-5170 GCA_964474345.1 uncultured Flavobacteriaceae bacterium | reverse complement strand
TGTTTGCAGTTGTTTTGTGATGTAATAGATTTTCTAATGCATAATTCGGGTTAAACATGCAGATTCTTATGAAATATCTAACTATAAACGAGTAAAAGCGCTATTACGTTCTGGAAAAGAGGCTTGGATATATGTACAACCTTAAATAAATGCTATTTTTTATACATATATAATTAGGATTACTAACTTTGCGTACATAATGACATCATAGGTTTTGTTTCTTTATGAAAAAAATACAAAAGGTCACTATTGTAATTTTCTAAAACTACCTTTAGAAAATCACGAAATTCGTTTAGATTATCCAGAATATGAAATAAAACCAACAGGAACCTCTTCCTAAATTGTTATGAATATTCATTCTACTCCAACAAATTTGCAAGTGCTTTATGAAGACAATCATCTTATTGTGATTAATAAACGTGCAGGTGATATTGTTCAAGGAGACAAGACGGGAGATGCTCCATTAAGCGAAGTTGTCAAGCAATATATTGCCAAAAAATACAACAAGCCTGGCGCGGTATTTTTAGGAGTGGTACATCGTCTAGATCGTCCTACAAGTGGTATTGTTGTTTTTGCTCGTACGAGTAAAGCATTGACGCGTCTCAATAAATTATTTTCAGAAAGGAAAACACAAAAAACGTATTGGGCACTGGTTAAAAAACATCCATCGCCAGAGCAAGCGACACTTACTCATTATTTAAAACGCAATACAAAGCAGAATAAAAGTTATGCTTACGCGAAAGAAGTTCCTGATTCTAAAAAAGCAAGTTTAACGTATAGAATCATTAAAAAATTAAAAACATTTTCTCTACTTGAGATTGATTTACATACCGGAAGGCATCACCAAATTAGAAGTCAGTTTATGGTTATAGGAAGTCCTATTCGAGGAGATTTAAAATATGGTTTTGACCGTTCTAATAAAGATGGGAGTATTAGTTTGCATGCTCGTAAGCTTACCTTTGTACACCCTGTACAAAAAGAAGAAGTCACTTTTATTGCTCCTATTCCAAAGGGAGATGTTGTTTGGGAAGCATGTATGGATTAAGGCATTAAAATAGGACCTATCCAAACTAACCAAATCATATAACCAAACACACCACCTACAAAGCCTGCACTTATAAAAGTAAAACGTACTGATCTAGGTAGTATTTTAAAGATGACATAGATGGCAATGCATATAGCGATCAAAGCCAATGATAACGAAATACTTCCCTCCCACCAGCCTAAGTGTCTGGCAAGTCTTAACTCATCACTATGCCCTTCAAAAGGATTAAAACCTCCTTTAGTAATTGCTTTTAGAAACCCAGTAACCACATTGGTTGTTTCTCGTAACCAAAATAACGTTAAGAAAACAAATATCCAATCTATAAACTTCATTCCAATTTTTTGAATCTGTTTTCTTCTTCTATAAAGCAATAAAAACCCTATAGTCCCCGTAAGTATTGTCTGTAAAGGGCCACCTAATGTGACCCACATTCCCTGAGCAGATAAAATATGTAATAATTCCTGTCTCCGCTCTTTTTGGGCATAAGGTTGTCCCGTTTTTATAGCCTCTTCATTTTCTATCCAAATTTTTTCAAATTCGGAAGAATAAGGACCATCATAATAACTCATAGATCCATAATGTAATTTTGACTTGAACCCTTGTGCTTTTGCGAAAGCGATATGCCCCATTTCATGAGTAAGTGTCCCAATTACAGTAAAGCTTATAAAACCTATCAAGATCCATAAAGCAAGTTTTGGATAAAACACAAAAGAAATATATTTTTTAATCATCTCTGAAATGGTTAATAAAAACAATTATATCTCTTTAAATATATAAATAACTTATTACTCATTTCTTCTAGAACATATTCTAAGTTTCTATACTTGCCGGCCATTGGTGAATTAATGGTGCATTCTCACCACTATGATCAATAATAAAGCTTCCTATTGCTTTTCTAAACGCTTCTAGTGCTATATTTCTAGGATCGTTTGGATCACTAAAATACAAATCAGTATCATTCCCAAATAATGGTAATAAAGGTTCATAAGGAGTAGAGAAAATAAAGATATAGTAGAATGTCATCATAGATCCTATGGTTCCTGTATTAGGCAAATAATTAAGTATATCTCCTTTTGTAAATTTCTTATCATCTGGTTTTACAATATCAGCTCTTTGTAAACAAGGTGGATAATTGGCTACAAAAGATAATCCCGGACCTAGTGATCTCATTTGCCTAGAATTTCCATGCGCAACAACTCTGTATACTAAACTCGTTAATACACGTTTTAATTCGTGTTTACTGCTCATTACAGGTAATCCTCTTACATTTCCTTCTTCTGGATTTGACGCTGCGGTAATCCAATTTTGTAATTCGGTATCGTTAAAGACGGCTGCATCGTCTTTGTATGTGGTTTCTACAAAGACATCTACCATGGTTACTGAGGCATCCCAGAAATACAATAATTGCTGTACTATAGGATATCGATCCCAAGCTTTTTTATCGGTAAAATCTGCTTCGTCTATGCCTAGATTTTTTAAGGCAACTCTAGGATCGTCTTCAAAAAATTCACGTCCTGTAGCAAATGTATTTGTAAGTTCTAAGAAAGAATCGGCGGTGGCAAATGAAGTTGGAGGTCCTATGGTTTTCCACAATAATAATAGCGCGTTATTAAAACCTATAAGTGATTTTGATTGCGGATCTAGTAGTTTCCTAAGATCATGGTCTTTGTCAACATTATTGAATAATGTCATTTGCATAGATGCAGATACAATATGCCAGTGATATACATGTCCAATCCATATTCCGTATACGGTGACTGCTGTTCTAGCTGCAGCTAGTGCGTATATCCATGTGGCATCTGTTGTATTATCTTGTGTATATACTTGTGCGGCAGAGGCATCTTTGTTAGATATTTGAACACAAATAGGTTGTAATTTTTTAGTGTCTTTATCTTGTTCTAATACAATAAAAGCACTTGGTGTCCAGCGGGCAAATCCATCTACTTGACTGGCATCCCAGTTATTAAAAATGGTTAAATCGATAGCATATAATAATCCTTTTTCTTGAAGTGGTTTCAACAATGTATTCCATTGTTCATGGAACACTGATTTAACTTTCCCTAAAGAGTTCCCTTGTACTTTCTCAAGAAATAATAGATTATAAGCCAATCCGTTTTCGGCAATCATAGGCCAAAATTGCTTGGTAGCTTCTTGTGGATCGGTTAAAATAGAAGCATACTCATCTTGATGTTTCCCTACATTATTTTTATAAATATCATAATAGTTGGTCCAAGAAATAGTAAAGTCTTTTGGGTTATCCAAAAACAGATCTGTGAATGTCTTTCCTTCTTTGGCTTCTTTAGAAAAAGAAGCTCTTTCTAGATGCGTATTTAAAGTTGTAAGATTTAAAAACTCATTTTCGGTAGACGTTTCTAATCGTTTTAAAAGATCTTCTCGATCTTTTTTCCCTGGATCAATACTCGCATCATCATACATAAATGTATAGGCACTTTGCTTTTGTCCTTGAATGGTATATTCTCTATTTAATCCACTTTTTGCCATTTTACATTCCTGAGTTCTCAATCCTAACTTTACTATAGTAGCAATAGTTTCTGAAATGATAAAAGGGACTGCGGGCATTCCTGTGAATCCTTTTTCTCTAATGGGTAAATGGTGCACTTTTGTGATTTCATCTGCAACCTTTCTAATGAAGAAATAGATAAGAGTGATCACAGTAATCGCTCCAATAATGATTAATATATATTGCCAAGCTTCCATACTATATATTTTGATGTCACTAAGCTAATAGACTATCTCATTGAAAAACAGCGTATTTGTACCTGTTTTTTAACATAATTCTTCTCTAAAAGGTCTTTTTATGGCTATATATAGCTATTTAATAGCTCTCCTACTCTCAACTAAGACACTTGTCAAAATAAGAGCACCTCCAATAATAGTACGTACACCAGGAACTTCGTCTAAGAATAAAATTCCTAATATGATTCCATAAATAGGTTGTGCACTACTCATTAGGCTTGCTGTAGTCACAGAAAAATGTTTAAAACTAAACAAGAATAAGGTGTGTCCTAAAGCTGTCGTTACCAAGGCTAAAATCCCTATATAGGGTAACTCACTTACAAATCCACCTGTCTCAAAAAGAAAATAAGCAGGTATTAGCATTACTGCAATAACTAATGTTTGATACCACATTACTACAGAACCATTATACTTGGTGATTTTTGTTTTAACAAGAAGGTTACGCAATGCATAACACAATGCTGATAATAGTCCAATCAATATAGCAAGAAAATCATTGTTATTAGTGTCAAATTCAGGTGCGAGAAAGTAAATACCTAATAAAACTAAAAGCCCCAGAAGTACATGTATTTTAGAGAATTTTGTTTTCAAAAAAACAGGTTCCAGAAGGCTAGTCATGACTGGATAGGTAAATAATGATAACATTCCAATCGCTACATTAGATAACTGCAATGCATAGAAATAAGTAATCCAATGCATTCCCATCAATACTCCAGAAATAATTATAGCAGGAGTATCTTTTTGCGCAAGCTTGAAAGAATATCTCTTCCAGATTACAAAAACACCTAATAATAGCATTGCCCCAAATGCTCGTATTCCAATAGTTACGGCAGGTGGTAAATCGATATAACGCCCTAAAACACCAGAAGTACTGATAAACAACATTGCTATATTAATCTCCAGAATAGGGCCTAAAGTTGTTTTTTTACTCAATCTTTATTGATTTATTTTCAAGCATTTTTAGTCATAACAAATAACTCTTTTTTTATCACAAATATACTAACATATAAATCTCAAATTATTATATGAATCTATTGTTAGAAATAATACAACCCATTATCTAATATCGTTATATGCGAGTTATACCATTTCGCTTAAAGCAAAAAAATAGAGTAACACTCGAATGTAGAGTACTATTCTATTTTTTTAATTCCTTGTATGATCTCTCCTATCGTCGAGATGACTATCATTCAATATTTATCATTAGATATTTGATATTCTTTTATCGCATTAATGCCTTTGCCTTTTCTTTAATTACATCGGTCACAGGCCTGTTTTGAATTTTACTCTATAATTTCTTCTTCTAAAATTACTTAAATCCGAATTATGCATTAGAATTTCATAATGAAGTGCAAAACGACAATAAAC
>CAYYSK010000243.1:0-5187 GCA_964474345.1 uncultured Flavobacteriaceae bacterium | reverse complement strand
TTATAAGGACAACCACCCAATACGGTTTTGGATATCTATATATTTTAGTCAAATAATTCTATTTTGTCTTTGGTTGAAATACAGGAAGTAACTTTGTAGAGAGTATGAAACGGAAAGTCCATATAAAAACGTACGAAAAAATACGTTTTATAAGGACAACCACCCAATACGGTTTTGGATATCTATATATTTTAGTCAAATAATTCTATTTTGTCTTTGGTTGAAATACAGGAAGTAACTTTGTAGAAACTTCACCAAAACCGATACGAGGGGTGTCTTTTGCATTACAATGCCCACGTATGATTACGGTATCATTATCTTCAATAAACTTACGATCGCCACCTTCTTTTAATTGTACTGGCTTTTCTCCTCTCCAAGATAACTCTAACATAGACCCATAAGAATCTGGTGTAGGCCCAGAAAGTGTTCCACTTCCCATCATATCGCCAGCATTTACAGGGCATCCATTTACTGTATGATGTGCCAATTGCTGACTCATATTCCAGTACATATATTTAAAATTAGATTTTGAAACTATAGTTTCTTTCATTCCTTCTGGCTGTAATGCAACCTCTAATTTGATATCAAAACTCTTTTTCCCTTTATATTGTAAATAAGGAAGTAACTCTTTTTTAGGCTTTGGACTTTCTACTCTATAAGGTTCTAATGCATCAAGAGTTACAATCCATGGAGAAATAGAAGATGCAAAATTCTTAGCAAGGAAAGGCCCTAATGGCACATATTCCCATTTCTGAATATCACGAGCACTCCAGTCATTAAATAGAACTAAGCCAAATATGTGCTCTTCTGCGCAGCTTACATCAATAGATTCTCCTAGATGATTTGCCGCTGTTGTGATAAATGCCATTTCTAACTCAAAATCAACTAATCGGGAAGGACCAAAAATAGGTTCTATAGCCCCATTTGGTAATTTTTGACCTTGAGGTCTGTGTACAGGAATTCCTGATGGTATAACAGATGAACTTCGTCCGTGATAAGCTACAGGAAGATGCAACCAGTTAGGCATTAATGCGTTTTCTTTTCCTCTGAACATGGTACCTACATTAGTCGCATGCTCTATACTTGAATAGAAATCTGTATAATCTCCTATTTGTACAGGAAGTTGCATCTCTACTTCACTAATATCAAAAATAACAGTTTCACGATGTTTTATATTTTCGCGCAAAGCGGCGTTATTTTCTTCAAAAATTTCTGAAATACGATTGCGCACCAATCGCCATGTTTTACGGCCGTCGGCAATAAAATCATTCAATGTATCTTGTAAAAAAATATCATCCGTAAGAGGTATACCCTTAAAATATCCTAATTGATGCAAAGCACCTAGATCAATGGCATAATTTCCAATACGTGTACCTATAGTGATTACATCATCACGCGTAAGAAATACACCAAAAGGAATGTTTTGGATGGGAAAGTCAGTGTTCTTGGATATATCTAGCCAAGTTTTTCGAGTGGGATCGTTTGCAGATAGTGGCATATGTAGTTCTTAATAAGGTGTTAGTAAAATTTGCTATTCAAATATAGGATTTTATAGTAGTGCAATAAACAGTTTATGTTATTTTTACATCTCTTTTCAACATACGACATACTATGCAACGCGATACTGCTATTTTTGACTTAATACAAGAAGAAAAAGAACGTCAGATAGACGGTCTAGAACTAATTGCTTCAGAAAACTTTGTGAGCAACCAAGTGATGGAAGCTGCGGGTTCTGTGCTTACTAATAAATATGCCGAAGGATATCCTGGTAAACGCTACTACGGCGGATGTGAAGTAGTAGATGAAGTAGAAACTATAGCTATTGAGCGAGCCAAAGAACTTTTTGGTGCTGCCTATGCAAACGTACAACCACATTCTGGATCTCAAGCAAATACAGCTGTTTTTCATGCGTGTTTAAAACCTGGTGATACTTTTTTAGGATTTGATTTATCTCATGGGGGGCATTTGACACATGGGTCGCCTGTAAACTTTTCTGGAAAATTGTATACTCCTGTTTTTTACGGAGTAGAGAAGGAGACAGGGCGTTTGAATTATGATAAAATTCAAGAGATTGCTTTGCGCGAAAAACCAAAAATGATCATTGCCGGAGCAAGTGCGTATTCTCGTGAAATTGATTATGCACGCTTTCGCGAAATAGCAGATAGCATCAATGCCATCCTTTTTGCAGATATAGCACATCCAGCGGGTCTTATTGCCAAAGGCATTATCTCAGATCCAATTCCTCATTGTCATGTGGTAACAACAACAACTCATAAAACCCTTCGCGGACCAAGAGGAGGGCTTATCTTAATGGGGGAAGATTTTGAAAATCCATTTGGAATCACACTTAAGAGTGGAAAACCTCGTATGATGTCTTCATTATTAAATAGCGCAATTTTCCCAGGAAACCAAGGAGGACCATTAGAACATATCATTGCTGCAAAAGCTGTTGCTTTTGGAGAAGCCCTTACCGATGAGTTCTTACATTATATGGTGCAAGTGCAGAAAAATGCTCAAATAATGGCGGCTGCTTTTGTGGCCAAAGGGTATGATATCATTTCTGGAGGTACTGATAATCATATGATGCTTATTGATCTACGTAATAAAGATATTACGGGAAAAGAAGCAGAAACGGCTCTAGGAAAAGCAGATATCACTGTCAATAAGAATATGGTTCCTTTTGATGATAAATCACCATTTGTAACTTCAGGTATCCGTATAGGAACTGCAGCAATTACCACTCGTGGACTTAAGGAAGATGATATGCAGGCTATTGTTGATTTTATTGATGGAGCTATCATAAATCATGAAGATGATGCAGCTCTTGAAGCTATCGCAAGTAAAGTAAATGCTATGATGAATGATAGGCCATTGTTTGTCGCTTAATTATAAATAATAGATATAAACTTTAAAAGCCCCTTGTTGGGGCTTTTTTGATACAAAATTTGAGCAAAAAACCTAAAGATTATTTTACTTCTCCAATAGCTTTTAATCGATCTTTTAATAAGTCACTTAATATCCTTTCCATAGGCTCTAATGCTTTTTCCATTTTCCGAATAAGATCATTTAATTTTGTTTCTTCTGCTTTTAATGCATCTGCTACATTATTATTTTTAAGATCTCGTATTGTGTTTTTGCATTTTTCTATAGATCTTTCATATTCTGATGTTATAGGTTGATATTGCTGTCTCACGTTATCCTCAGCAGTATCAAATTCTTTATTTATCATCTCGATAGTTAATGATGCTAGTTGATCTTCAAAACTTGTAGAAAGCACTTGTAATTCAGCTTGTTTAGCTTCTATACGTTGCGCTGTATCATCTATACTATCTTCAGTACCATCATAATTCACACTAGTGATCACAAGAGAATGAAATTTTACAAGTTTCATTCGTATTGTAATACTAGGCATATCGTAGATAAGTTCTTTATTTTTAAATACAATTTCTGGAATTTTTGTAACTATTTTTCGCTCCTTCATGGTAATTTCAGGAATAGCAGTAATGATTGGAGTCATTTTGGTTTTACATTTCCACATTTTTGTTTTGATGCCAAGTCCTATGTGTTTTATTTTCCATGCACAGGTAAATTCAGGTTTTTCGCCTATTTTCTTATTTACCATTTTTGTTGTAGGAACGTGAAATATAATATCACGATTTTTCATAGTCACTTCTGGTAGTTTTAAAACTACACGTTGTTGATCTTTTCCTATTTCTGGTACAGGTACGTGAAAAGAGACTTCTTTCCATTCAAAATTATAGGTGTATTCTTTATTTTTAATAGAAAAAAGTGTTCCATTATCTTCCAAAACGTCTCCATCTTCTTCAATTTCGTTGGCGAGATAATTAATTTGTTGTGCTACTTCTTTACTTTTTGCTTTAAACTCTGTTACTAGAGCTTTCATTTGTTCTTCTATTGTCATATTGATTATGTTTTTATAATTTCAAAACTATCTATGAAAATGAAGCATTTACATACCTGTTATTGGGTATTTATGAAGTTTGTTTCTCTTGAATATATCGATAGGCCATACGCTGTAAGGTTCCCGAACCAGAAATCTGTAACTTCTTGATGATGTTTTTACGATGGGTACTTACTGTCGCTTCACTGATTGTAAGCATGCCTGCAATTTCTCTAGATGAAAAATCAAGTCCAATAAGATTAAAAATTTGGTTTTGCCTAGATGATAATACATTAGAATAATTTTCTTGCGTGCTATACATTCTAATCAAATGAATAACTTTATCTATGAGCTCAGTATCGTCAGAAATAGATCTATAAGCAGTAATGATTTTTAAAGTTTGATGAATGTTTAATTTTTGATGTTGTAGACAAGCGCGTTCAATGCTTGTGATGATTTCTTGGGTTATGTTCATAGTTTAAAACTATAGTAAATAATGAGATGATAAAATACCCATAACTAGGTATTTACGAGAAAATACTTGTAAAATAAAAACGAGATACCTGTGTAGATACCTCGTCGTTAAACTGATTGTTTATGTGTGGTGCTTATTATTTTAGAATACCTTTTGCAAAGTATCCCCAATCAGTATTACCATCTATTTCATCAGACTTATTTGAGACATGTCTCATGTGATATACAGACAATTCAGAACCTGAAGACCAAGAGATAGAAAACATCTGAGTTTCTGTCCAAACTCCCCCTTTGTTGATCCAGAAATAATTTAAGTGCTCTCCATACCCTTTACTGGTTTGAGCTTCAAATTGTCTGTCTTTTATTAAATCACCGTCTTCATCTTCGGTTACAGAATACACATTGTTATCTTCAATAAATAAAGTAAGTGTATATTTTTCTCCATTTTCTTTTTCCATAACGCCTTTCCATAAACCGTCAAATTCACGGGTTTGAGCAATGCTATTACAGATAGATACTAAGATGAATACTACTACTAGAATGGTTTTTTTCATGGTTTTGTTGTTTTTTTACTTGTTAAAAGTATACATTTTTAAAACCTCAAAAAATACCCATTACTAGGTAAATTACGGTAAAACATTCTTTAAATTACGGTTTTACCGTAACAATATAAACAAAAATGATATCATTTGATGCTAAATAAATGATAATTGTTTGTAAATATGTGTCTTATGTTGTACTATAATTGGGTAATTATAGATTTCTATGCTAGATGTCGATACTGTAGATTAATTTTGAAATGATAGTATAGA
>CAYYSK010000242.1:1572-5191 GCA_964474345.1 uncultured Flavobacteriaceae bacterium | reverse complement strand
TAAACCCGAAGTAAATCAATGCATCGTATCGAAGATAACTTTTCCCTACGTTGGTGTTAACCAAATCAGGTTCTAAGGATGTGTCTCAAACTAATATGCTAGCTACTCCTAAAGTTTACAATAACAAATGTAACTAAAAATAAATGAATTTTTGAAATGAGAATAAGTTGCCTTATGTCTATTGTTAAAGTATGTTAATGTGGTAATTTGTCTTTAAGAAGCCCGTATAGGAAAGTGCCTAAGGTTGCGGCAATAATCACAATTAGGATAGGAAAGAATCCTGCACCTAATAATGTGAACATAGGTCCTGGGCAAGCACCTGCCAACGCCCAGCCTAATCCAAAAATGACACCTCCAATGAGATAACGTTTCCACCCTTTTTCTTTAGAGGTAAATATGATTTTTTCGCCATAAAATGAAGGAATTTGAAACTTTTTTATAAGCTGTATTGTAATAACTCCAATAATTAAGGCAGTTCCTATAATACCATACATGTGAAAGGAATCAAAGGTGAACATTTCATAAATGCGAAACCAAGAGGCAGCTTCAGATTTGAACATGGTTATACCAAATAAAATTCCGATGCCTAAATAAACTAGTGTTCTCATAATTTAAAATATTAAAGGGAAAATAAAGTGAATCATTGTGAGCCCTCCTATAAAGAAACCGATGACAGCGATCAAGGAAGGGAGTTGTAAATTACTTAAGCCAGATATGGCATGTCCAGAAGTACATCCACCAGCATAACGAGCTCCAAAACCAACCAATAATCCTCCTATGCTTAGTAAAAGTAATGTTGTAGGGTTTGTGAGTATCGTGTTGTTAAATAACTCTTCTGGAAGATATGAAGTGCCAGCACTTTGAAAACCAATTTCTTGAAGATCTTTGATCGTATCAGAATGGATTGTAACAGTTGAATCTTTTGATAATAGTTGTGATCCAATATAACCCCCTATTATAGTTCCTAATACTACAATAAGATTCCAACGTTGTGTTTTCCAGTTAAATTTAAAAAAAGACGAAGTTTTTGCTGCACCACATAGTGTACAGAGTGTTCTTAGGTTAGATGACATTCCAAAATTCTTACCAGTCATCAGAAGTAAAAACATAATAAAGGCAATCATAGGTCCTCCTACATACCAGGGCCAAGGGTTATATATCCAATTCATTTTAAAAATATTTTTGACAAAAAAACACTTTTTGAATGACTTAGTTGGTAACCTATGTTACAGATAGATGAGATATAATATTTTAAAATGTCATATCTCATAATACATTATACATAAGTATATGTAAATGTAGGACTGTCGGTAAAGTGACAATGTGGAGGAAAATGAACAACCAAAATTATCACCTAAATGATGCAGTGGTTTGCTTCTTCTTTTAAAAATTAGAATTGTCTAACACTTACTAGAATAGTTGTTGTTGGTTTCATCTCATGGAACAGAAGCTTAATGACGCTCCAAAATCTTAATCATTTTAAAAGATTTAATAAGATGAAAAAGGCCGGGTAATATAATTCCTCCTCCTATAAGTAAAGAAATATCTAAAACACGTATGACACTATCAGGAGTAATATGATGTAAGATACTAATAGAATCTTCTGTAGTGAATAAGATATTAGGAAAGTTAGGAAGGAGTGTTGCTATCAAAATAAGTAGCACTTGTATACCAACAAATATCCTACTTAAAACTCTATGACTTCCTCGTATACTTACTCATAATGGAATGAGAAATAATGCAGATACGATAATAGCAATAATCGCATAGGTATTTGATATGAAGTTTAAAACAAAAGAGATTTGGTCATAATACCCATACAGTATGGCTACTAAACCAATAACAATCAAAATTTAAGAGAATTAAACCAAGTACGCTTTCGCGAAAGCGTAATAAGAAACAAAATCCCTACAAAGATTAAAAGTAATCCTAAACCTACCATTACTTGAAAAGCATAATGAACAATGGCTACATTAGGATGTTCGTCTTTTGGAAAATCATTAAGTTCTTTGACTTCAACATCAAAATCTCCAAAAGCTAAAAATGAAAGTGCTTTAGGGGCTTCAATTTTATAAGATACTTTTTGTGTTTCAGTATCTACAATACCACCTATATATAGAGGGACTATGGATGAGGTTTCATAATACGCTTCCATAACAGCAAGTTTTTACAGGTTGTCTTTCTGCTATACCCTCTGCAGAAAGATCTTCGCTTATAGGTTGTAGAATAGCAGCAATAGCTTCTACAAAAAATACAGCATCTTCTAAAGAAAAAGGCATCCCTATAATAGGGACCGCATGTTTCATGAATTCAAGCCATAAGAGCCCAAGTTCAA
Source organism: uncultured Flavobacteriaceae bacterium (assembly GCA_964474345.1). Lineage (GTDB taxonomy): Bacteria > Bacteroidota > Bacteroidia > Flavobacteriales > Flavobacteriaceae > Dokdonia. Next base: position 2,856 of record CAYYSK010000242.1, on the reverse strand, counting down.
AAGAGAGTGCGGTTCCTGATACAACTCCAGTGACAAAGAAAATCGCAACTCCTTTTTGCCAAGATTTTATCAATGTTAAGTAAATAGAATTTCTAGTGTTTAGCCATTTTTATGAGTTACTACCATAAAAAAAAGCATAACCATTCCTACGCAGACAAAAACAATATGAAAAATGAGAGTAAACGCCATTTGAAGTCTTGCAGCATCTAAATTTTCCATAGGATATGGCCTATAAAATTCTATATGACAAAAATACTTCTCAATGAGTAATCTTAGACTTAAGATACTATATAAAAAGAACGATTAAAAGTTTATTTTTGGCAAAAAACGACCTGTTTTCTTTTTGTAATCTTGGTAGTTTTCAAAAATAAGGGTAAGTCTCTTTTCTTCATATAATGACTTCAAAAAGAAGAGTAGGTAGAGTAGAAGAAATACAATGAGTTTATCTCCACCTTTTGAATAGATAGCATATCCAAAAAGGACTCCTAATATTCCCGAATAAATAGGATGTCTAATGTATTTGTAAAGACCTGAAGTAATAAGCTCAGATCCAGATTTTGGAGTAGGGAAAGGGGATAAGTTTTTATTTAATTGTAGTACAGCGATGAGTAATAATAAACATCCTATACCTATACTTATAATACCTATAGGTTTAAAAGAGTATGGAATTTCAAATTGTATTATAGGAATCTCATACAGATATGCCCAAAACAATAAAAATTGAAGGATAACAAACGTAAAATCTGCAATTTTTAATTTCATAGGAATAAGATAAGAAAAGAGATGCGATTTTTTAAGATCACACCTCTTTTGACTACACATAAAGATATTGTTAGATACCTTGTTTTTTGTCTTTTTAAATAAATAACTCAATTATAAAGAGTAAGTAAATTGACGTTATGTATCTTTAGTAGTTTTTAATCCTATTGCGGCATATATAGGGCAAAAACTAATAAAACTAGTTAAAACAAATACCCCTGATATTGCAAGAAGAATATAGGCCAAGGTGCCTTCTATGATGTTTTGCCAGTATAAGATAGCGACAATAGCAGCAATAATAATTCTTGTGATACGATCTATTTTTCCCATGTTTTTTTTCATAAGTTCTACGTGTTTGTAATTAATATTCTAATAGGAAGTAAATAACAATGGCTATGGATGCACATATAATACAAGCTAGCAGTAATTTTAATCCTTTTTTTTTATCCATGTGTGATTATATTATTAATTCAGGGAACATTAAATAATGCTCCTTGGAACTAATAAAAAGAGGTGCTTAATGAG
>CAYYSK010000242.1:0-1472 GCA_964474345.1 uncultured Flavobacteriaceae bacterium | reverse complement strand
ATGATAGGTGACTTTTGTTACATTAGTCTTGCTGACTAATGATTATTTTTGAATTCAAAAAAATGAAAAGAAAAATGAAAACTTTAATAGTATTTATATTTCCACTTCTTTATATAAGTGCTTGTAATCAGAATGACACTACTTCTGAAAATTTATTAGATAGTTCTATGACTATAAATGAAAAGGCATCTGTCGTAAGTGTGACAACTTCAGGAAGTGAGAATGAATATACTTTTAATGTTGGAATAGCGAGTCCAGATACTGGATGTACACAATATGCAGATTGGTGGGAAGTAATATCTGAAAATGGCGACTTATTGTATCGAAGAATTTTAGCACATAGTCATGTAAATGAGCAACCATTTGTAAGATCAGGAGGGTCAGTGACAATTACAGCTTCTACTGTAGTAATAATAAGAGCTCATATGAATACGAGTGGATATGGAACTATTGGATATAAAGGGTCAATATCACAAGGGTTTTCAGAATTTATAATTGATGAAGATTTTGCAAATGAATTAGTTACTCAAGCACCATTACCAAATGGATGTGCCTTTTAAAATAAAAATGAATTATGTTGAAATATATAGACGCTTTTAAGCAGGCTTTTATAGGAACGGTAGACTGGACTTGGAAATCTATTTTGTTTGAAGTTCCTTGGTACACCAATTATTTTTATGGACTTATTCTAATTTCTATAATTATTTGGGGATTAGAAGTAGCATTTCCTTGGAGAAAGCAGCAAGCTGTCTTTAGAAAAGATTTCTGGCTTGATGGGTTTTACATGTTTTTTAATTTCTTCATTTTCTCCATAGTTATAAGCGGATTTTACAAAGTATTAGAAGTGCTTTTTAATGAAGTTCATATTACAGCAAAAAGCCTTGCTGTTATAGATCCATCTAACTGGCCAGTTTGGGTTCAATTACTTGTATTTTTTATTGTATTAGATTTTGTGCAATGGTTTACACATACATTATTGCATCGTGTTCCTTTCTTTTGGAGATTTCATAAAGTACATCATAGTGTTAAAGAGATGGGGTTTGCAGCTCATTTGAGATATCATTGGATGGAGAATGTATTGTATAAACCTTTGAAAACTTTCGGAATTATGATTCTTGGAGGATTTGAACCTGAACAAGCATATATTGTTCATTTTATTGCTATTATTATAGGACATTTTAATCATTCTAATATTAAAATCACTTGGGGACCATTAAAGTATATTATCAATAATCCTGTGATGCATTTATACCATCATGCCTATGAGTTACCAAAAGGAACTTATGGAGTGAATTTTGGAATAAGTTTAAGTGTTTGGGATTATATCTTTAAAACAAATTACATTCCTGAAGATAGTGGTCTTATTCAATTAGGTTTTGAGGGAGATAATTCCTTTCCTAAAGATTTTATAGGCCAAAATACGTATGGGTTTAGAAAGGAAAAGGAGAAGTGAAAATTTATACAATTTCTAT
>CAYYSK010000241.1:0-5220 GCA_964474345.1 uncultured Flavobacteriaceae bacterium | reverse complement strand
AAAAATAAAGCGAAGTATAAAATGTAGCGCTTAAAAAACATAATTCAAGTTTGATTTAACAACATCTTCCTCCTGGAGTGTATGGATCAGCACCTTGACAATTTGGGAGACAAAGACTTCCAAATATTTCTTTTTGCTGCGCTTCATTTAAGGTAGTAATTCCTTCTAGTTTAAAAAATTGTCTAACATAATAATTGAATTTAATAGTTAATAAGTATTGAATTTATACATAAAATGCTATATATCAAGAAATTGAATATTAAAATAAAATGATTTTCAATTATTTATATAAAAAAGTTACTTTCTATGTCATATAGAAAGTCTATCTAATAGACTAATAGACAACAATGAATAAAAGGAGATTAACAGACTTATTAAAAACACATCATACAGATGCCTTTTTATGGGCTAGTCATTGTTGTCATCACAATCAGGAAGACGGACAGGAAGTATTGCAACTCACCTATGTAAAAGTCTTAGAAAAGAAAGCAAGATTTCAGGAGCAATCTACTTTTAAAACATGGTTGTTTTCGGTAATTCGATATACAGCTATAGATTATTTAAAAAAGAAAAAACCATTTGAAGTATTAGAGAATCTTAAAATAGGAGTTGAAGACACTCCTTTTGAGATCTCAACAGTTGATTATAAAAAGCTATTAAAAAGATTACCAGAGAGACAACACCAAGTACTGTTGCTCGCTTTTTATCATGAGATGACCTTAGCTCAAATTGCAACAGTGACTAATTTACATATTGGTACCGTTCGCACGCATTATGAACGAGGAAAAGAAGCCATGCGAACCTTAATTTTAAAAGAGAAAGTATGAACACAGAAGACAATGATATCAAAGCTTTTTTTGAAGATATGCGTAAAGAAGATACGCAATATATGATACCTAAATTTGAAGATGTACTTCCTGAAAAAAGAGCATCAAAAATAAGATATATCATTCCTTTAGGAATTGCAGCTTCCTTGATTTTTGGGTTTAGTATATGGACTAAAACTCCAAAAACGATAATAGAAGAAGATGAATTAGTTATTACCATAGAAAGTCAAGAAACAGCTACAGAAACATTACTAACTGATGATATTTCTATCTTTTCTTGGGAATCTCCAACAGCTTCTTTAATAAACGATTTTAACGATTAAACATATAAAATGAAAAAAGCAATTATACTATTACTATTTATTATGGGATATGGAACAATCCTAGCGCAAGTGTCATTTCAAACAGAATTATTCTCTGTAGAAGCCACATTAAAATATCGATCTGAATTAGAACTCTCAGAAGATCAAGTACGCACAGTTAAGAAAATTTACAATGATAATATTACCAAATTTAATGAGTTAAAATGGGACTTAGATGCCGCAGAAGTAGATCTTAATAAACTCATATCAGAAAGTAAAGTAGACGAAAAAAAAGCACTTGAAAAAATGAACGAGATTACAAATCTCGAGCAAAAACTTAAAATACAACGTATTAAAATGCTTGTCAAAGTAAAAAATCAACTTACGGAAACACAACAAGAAACACTTAAAAAACTAAGAAAAGATAATGATATTTCTATGTTTAAATTAACAACTCCTATCAGTGAAGATCCTCGCATCGTGATACGAGGAGGCGCATCAAAAGATGGAAAAATCCCATTATATATCATTTTAGATAAAAACGGAAAACCTAAATACCCTTCTGGTAAAGCAGAGTTGCAAATGAAAAATATCTCTCCAGATCAAATTGAAAGTGTAAATGTCATTAAGGGAAAAGCAGCTACTTTTCAGTATGGTAAAGAAGGAGAAAATGGTGTGATTGTTATAAAATTAAAAGAGTAATACGTGCTTAAAAAGGTGTCTATTTCTTATATGTATAATAATAGTCCTATCTTTTTTTAACTTATAATTGGTATAAGTAATGATTTAAATTAAATTCATATATGATAAAAAGCTTCTTAGGAATCTGTTTTTTGTTTTTATATGGTGCTATAAACGCTCAAACCATACGTGGAACTGTATATGATGGACAAACAAAAAAACCATTATTAGGAGCTTCTGTTTATTTTGAAGGAACCACTATAGGAGGAATTACAGATACGGATGGAAAATTTATAATACAGATAGACAAGAATAGCACTGCTCAAATGGTAATAAGTTATTTGGGATATCAAGACATCGTTTTTCCGCTTCCAGATAAAGACGTTATAGATGTATACTTAAAACCAAAAGCAGAGTCATTATCAGAAGTAGTAGTAACTGCAAATCCACCTTTTACCAGAAAACAATTACTTGCCGCTTTTAGAAAACAATTTTTAGGAAACACAAAAGGAGGAAGATCTTGTAAAATTCTTAATGAGCATGCGTTGTATCTGTACTATGATACAGCAAAAAATCAAATAAGAGTGAGTGCAGATGAGGTACTTCGTATAGAAAACCCTTATTTGGGATATGAAATTCGATTTAGACTCTATGAATGCAAGATTGATTATTTTAAAAAATCCATATCTGAATTTGATGTACAACAATCCTTTTATGCGGGTACAAGCTTTTTTATAGATAAAGAAGACGATAGTAAAAAACATAAAAAAAGAAGAAAAGAAGTTTATCAAGGATCATCATTACACTTGATGCGTACGATTATAACAGAACAATGGGATTCTGAGAAATTTACGTTTTACAAACGACAATTCCCTGCAGACCCAAAACAATATTTTGTATTGAATGATACGTTAGGTATTAAAAAAGTGACATTGCTCCACCCTTTATCAGTATTATATAAAAAAAGAAAGCAATCAGCAATTAGGACAAATTATGATAGTTTTACAATCGATGGATTTGGAAATTCATATCCTCCAGATGCACTCGTCTATAGTGGTATTATGGGAGCACAGCGTATAGGGGATGCCCTTCCTTTAGATTATGGGTTATAATATTTTATAATACCGCTTTCGCGAAAATAATTAACAGTATCTCCTGATAACTTTTCATGATAATTGCGACAAAGTTTTTAGTTAAAAAAACTAAAACTTTAAAAAGATGAGCACAATCAAATTAGGAGACACAGCACCTGACTTTACAGCACCTTCTACAGAAGGAGATATCAATTTTCATAAATGGTTAGGAGATAGTTGGGGAATTTTATTCTCGCACCCAGCAGACTATACACCTGTATGTACAACAGAATTAGGTACTGTAGCAAAATATACAGATGAATTTAATAAGCGTAATGTAAAAGTAGCCGCTTTGAGTGTTGATGGAGTAGCGTCACATCACGGATGGATTAAAGACATCAATGAGACGCAAAACACTACTGTAAATTTCCCAATTATTGGAGATGAAGATCGTAAAGTAGCAAACTTATATGATATGATTCATCCTAATGCAGATAGTACATTAACGGTACGTTCTGTATTTTTAATTGGGCCCGACAAAAAAGTAAAACTAACTCTTACGTATCCTGCGGCAACAGGAAGAAATTTTGATGAATTACTACGTGTAGTAGACTCATTACAATTAACTGCGTATCATAAAGTAGCAACACCAGCAAATTGGAAAGAAGGAGATGATTGCGTGATTGTACCATCTGTATCTAATGAGCAAATTCCTGAGTTATTTCCAAAAGGACATACAGAAGTAAAACCGTACCTTCGTATGACACCACAACCTAATATAGACTAGTAATCTAAACTTTTTTTATGGAAGATTTTGTCCTATTTTAGTAACAAATGATGGATCCGAAACAGCTATAGTTACAATAATTTATTAGAGATTCTAATGCTGGAATGAATTCGTACATAGGTACAAGCATAATAATAAAGACGAGTAGGAAAGCAAAGAATTTGATAAGAGGAGAAGAAGCTTTTCTAACATCAACATAATCTAAATCAATAGTGTTAGGTTTTTGTTCCATACTATGAAAATAAGAAAATAAATTGAGTACATATCATCCAGATCAATCCTACGCACAGGTACGATTACCCTCAGAAGATCTACCAGCCGACATGGATTTTTTAATCCAATTAGGCTATCGATTAGATAAGATCTTCCCAGCAGATAATCCTGCCGTAGCGATGCTCTCGGGGTTTGGTATGCATCTCGTTTTAGATAAACGTGTGACGAGTCCTCCGGCTATAATCAATATTATTACAGAGTATCCGGAGACCATTGCACAAGGGAAAACAGAAGTAACAGCACCTAACGGTGCTGTTTTTCATATCTTACCCAGAACACAAACGCTTGTCACGCCAAGTACGCAACATCATTTTGAAGTCCGTAAATTAACAGGAGGAGAATCATGGGTAATTGGTCGAGCAGGGATGTTATATAGAGACCTTATTCCAGATCGATTAGGAGGTAGTATTATTGCTTCACATATAAGAATTCCTAATGGAGGTCCTGTACCAGATATGGTACATTACCATACCGTAGGTTTTCAATTGATTTTTTGTAAAAATGGATGGGTAAAGTTGGTATATGAAGATCAAGGTCCTCCTTTTATTTTAAGAGCAGGCGATTGTGTAACCCAACCTCCAGAAATACGACATCGAGTATTAGAATCTTCAGATAATCTTGAAGTTATTGAGATTGGTGTACCTGCTGAGCATATGACAACTATAGATCATGATCTTGAATTGCCAACAAAAACATACCACCCTGATCGCCTCTTTCAAGGACAACGATTTTGCCATCATCAATTAAAAGATGCTGTTTGGGAAAATTGGAGAGTATCAGGTTTTAGTTTTCGCGAAAGCGGAATATATAACGCCACCCAAGGAGATGCTTCTGTTCAAGTAATAAAAGCTGTTAAAACAATAGCGGCTACACCTGTGATGAGTCATACCTCAGATATCTTATTTAGTTTTATATTGTCTGGTACCCTGACATTAGAAGCTGATGCGCAGAAAGACCAACAACTCTCATCGGGAGATGCTTTTGTGATTCCTCCAGATATGAAATATCAATTTAGACATATATCTGAAGATCTGGAGTTATTAGAAGTAGCTCTACCAGGAAGTTTTAAAACGATAGTGCATTAACAATGTGGCGATTCTATTCTTTTTTCAGAATTATGAATTAGAACCTCATAATGAGACGCAAAACAGCAATAAACACTAATGTTTTCTTGCAGTTATTTTGTGATATAATAGATTTTCTAATGCATAATTCTAGTTTAATCACATGTTTTGACATATTTACTCTAAAGAGTTTTGTAGTTTCTTTATCTTTAA
>CAYYSK010000240.1:0-5226 GCA_964474345.1 uncultured Flavobacteriaceae bacterium | reverse complement strand
GCAGTTACAATAACACAAAAAAGTGTTTTATCCCTTTATGAGCCTATTTCCAATAACTCCCGCCACTGTGTCGTATACCTAGGGCTTCGTTCTTTTTTGATAAGTTCCCATTCCTTTACACGTGTTCCAATCATGGCAGAAGACACTGTTGTTTTGCCAAATTTCATATTAAGGATATCTAATGTTCTCATAAGATTTGTATCTGTAATTTTAGAAGGTAATTCAAAAAGATTACCTTGAACATGTTCTTGAGGAATTAACCCTGTCAGGTTTACGGCTACTTTTTTATAACGATATCCGGATTTATAAATACAATGTAAAGCCTTGCGAGCATGTGCGATAAGAGTAAATGTGTCATTTGTAGGAATAGGCATCGTAGCTGTTATACGATTGGAATATTGCTTATCTACCGTACTATGATAATTGGTGTAAACCGCCACATGAACATAAGTAGCACAGGATTTCTGAGCTCTAAGAACTTCTGCTACTTCTGTAATATAATACGCACAGGCTTCTTCTATTCTTCCTAAGTCTGGTAATTTTTGCCCAAAAGATTTTGCTGTTCCTATGGCCTTTTTAGGATTAGGAACTGTCATAAATTCTAAACAAGACTCCCCTCTAAGTTCTTTCCATAAACGTTCTCCTACAATAGTCATTTCTTTACGTATCCAAGCGAGTGGTAATTTTACAAAGTCAATGGCTTTATAAACTCCTATAGCTTGAAGTCGTTTTACATGTTTTCTTCCAATACCCCATATATCTCCTACATCTGCCCATTGTAAAGCTTCTATACGTTTTTGATCTGTATCCATCACATATACATGTTGATATTTAGGAATCTTTTTTGCCATACGATTTGCTAATTTGGCAAGCACTTTTGTCGGTGCAATTCCAACTCCTACAGGCAATCCTGTATATTTATATATTTTCTTTTTTATATCAAATCCATATGCATACATATTAACATATGACAATCCATATACATCTAGAAAAGCTTCATCTATACTATATACTTCTACTTGAGGCGAAAATGTTCCTAGTATATTCATCACGCGTTGTGACATCTCTCCATATAATGTATAATTAGAAGAAAAAAAAGTGACGTTATTTTCAATAAGTATGTGCTTAATTTTATATACCGCCTCAAACATAGGAATATGTGTCAATGCTTTAGCTTCTTTATTTGCAGCAATGATACAGCCATCATTATTACTCAACACCACTACTGGTTTTCCCCATAAATCAGGGCGAAACACCTGTTCACACGAAGCATAAAAACTATTACAATCTACCATTGCTATCATCGAACGTAATGTATAATATAAGTAATCACTCCCCATAAGGTGAATGTTTCCTGATGTCGATCAAAAGGAATACGAATAACTTTAAACATCCCATCTTGCACTATCAAAACTAAATCTTCAAAACGTGGAGTAAGCGATTTATCAACAATAAGCACATCCTTATCCAAAATCATGAAGTCTTTCCAAGTGTTTCCTTTTACTCGTATATAAAATGTAGCATCTTTATGTATAGATAGTTCTTCATTAAGATCTATTGGCACTTCCATATAGTGAGTTGCAGCACTAGGAAACCCTGTCTGAGTAGATACCTCAGCATTATGACGGTCTTCGGTTTTTCTTATTTTTCCTGATATTTCAATTTCCACAATTCAAAAATATGGAATATTTCCCATATAATGTATTTTTTCCTATCGTAACAATTTAATATTTTCGCACACTAATGATGCAATACAATTAGTATCTATGACCTCAAGCCAGAAAACGCAACTCCTTTTTAAAACATTTTTTAAGATGTGGGGACTCTATATTTTATTCTTTATTTTACTTGCTATTTTAAGTACACGAATTCCCGAATTGAAAGTTAATAATTATGAAGATACATCTCTAAATGAGTTGTTACTTAACAATCCATTTAAACTTTTTGTACTTGCTTGTATTTTTGCTCCTATCGTAGAAGAAATGATGTTTCGAACACTCATTATACCTAAACATACAGATCTTATCTTATTTATTTGTTCTTGGCCTGTTTTTATAGGATTGGGGTTTCTTCCTCAAGATATTCATTGGGGAATTTCACTAGTTTTTGGTGCTACAGTCATCTTTGTTTTGTTTTATATTTTAAAACATCTTATTCCAGAAAGCAACACACAACAAATACGCAATTTTCTTTATAAGTATACAACACCCATTCTAATTATCGCATCGATTATATTTGGACTTGTACATATTAATAATTACGTAGACAATTTTATTATTAATGCCGCATTAATCTCTCTTATTGTACCTCGTATCATTTCTGGATTTATGATGGGGTGGATTAAAATTAAGAACCAAGGTCTTATTTGGTCTATGGGGCTTCATTTTATGAACAACGCTTTTGTTGTAGGTATAGGAATACTTGCAAGTTAACAGGTAAATTCAGATCTATTTATATCTTTACAGAATGCAATATGTACCTATTACCATACAAGATACTGAAGTATTACAAGCATTAGCTATCCGCACATATATCGATGCATTTGCTCATAAAAACAAACCTGGAGTTTTAGAAAGTTATGTGGAGTCTGCTTTCACAAAAACGTACTTAGAAACACAACTTCTAAACAAGAACTCTTTCTGGTTTTTCATACAAATTAATGCTACCATAGTCGGGTATTTAAAATTAAATGTAGGTACTGCGCAAACAGAATTTCAAGATCAAAACGGACTTGAAATCGAGCGTATTTACATAGATACTCCATATCTCAACAAAGGTTTTGGAAAAAAAGCAATAGATTTTGCAATTTCTCAAGCCCAGAAACTGAAAAAAAACTACATTTGGTTAGGTGTTTGGGAAGAAAATCCAAATGCCATTCGATTTTATAAAAAAAATGGGTTTAAAATCACAGGCACACATCAATATGATATGATTGCCGAAATACAAACCGATTATATTATGCAATTGTATTTCTCATGAAAGAAAAAGAAATAGAATGTATCTCTGTTTTTGACATGCTTAAAATAGGAGTTGGACCGTCAAGTTCTCACACATTAGGACCTTGGCGAGCAGCACGTCGTTTTATAAAAAAACTTAAAAACGAAGCATTTTTTGATACTGTAGATAGTTTACATATAGATTTATTTGGTTCTTTATCACTTACAGGAAAAGGACATGCGACCGATGTAGCTGTGATGATGGGACTTATGGGAACAGATCCACAAACATGTTCCATTGACGTTATTCCTTCAACAATTGCAGCTGTTAAAGCAAATAAACAACTTTCTTTTAATGGTGAACGTATACTTCCCTTTGATCCTACAGAAACTATAAAATTTAATCGTGAATTTTTACCATTTCACCCTAATGGGATTACGTTTAAAGCAAAAACAAAAGATACAATCGTAGAAGAAACTTTTTATTCTATAGGAGGTGGATTTGTAGTACAAGAAGAACGTAAACGTGCTGAATTAAAAACGCACCAATTTCAATGTTTTCCTAGACCAGTTGCATTAGCCACTGATCTTTTGGCATTTTGTAAAAACGAGAATAAATCCATCTCACAAATTGTCTTTGAAAACGAACTCTATTTAAGATCTGAAGAAGAGGTCAATAAACGTCTCAAACAGATATGGGATGTTATGCTTGATTCTATGTACACAGGATGTCATACAGAAGGAACGCTTCCTGGCGGACTTAATGTGCGTCGTAGAGCATATGACAGTCATCAGAAATTACAAAAAGGAGCTTCATACACTAACAAGTATGAATGGATTGAAGCCATACGCGGAACAGAAGTTCGCTTTCGCGAAATATTAAAATGGGTATCCTGCTTTGCATTATCTGTTAATGAGGTAAATGCCTCTTTAGGACGTGTTGTAACAGCTCCTACTAATGGTAGTGCTGGAGTAATTCCTGCAGTAATGATGTATTATATGGTAATTGAAAATCACGATGCCAATTTTGAAGATATTCGAAAGTTTCTGCTTGTCGCTGGAGAGATAGGAAGTCTCTTCAAGAAAGGAGCTACTATTTCTGCTGCTATGGGAGGGTGTCAAGCTGAAATAGGTGTCTCTAGTGCTATGGCTGCTGGAGCTCTTACCGAGCTTATGGGCGGTTCTCCTGAACAAGTACTTATCGCTGCAGAGATTGCAATGGAACATCACTTAGGCCTTACTTGCGACCCTATAGGTGGTCTTGTTCAAATCCCATGTATAGAACGTAATGCAATGGGGGCTATTAAAGCTATAAATGCATGTGAAATGGCTCTTGATACAGATGCAGCAAATGCAAAAGTACCACTAGATAAAGTAATAGAAACTATGTGGCAAACAGCTCAAGATATGAATACAAAATACAAAGAAACTAGCGAAGGAGGATTAGCTATTAATGTAGGTATGGCAGATTGCTAATTTAACCCTAAATATAATGCACTTCGGACCTAGTAATTAGGTACAAAACAACAATAAACACTAGTGTTTTCTTGCTTTTAATTTAGTATTAAGAAGGTTTTTCTACTTTAGTTTTTTTGTAGAAAGTGACGGGGGTTATGCAATGGAAATTTTTGCGAAAGCGAAAAATAAGTTCAAAACTATTCTTTCAAAAACATATTTCTCCTTCATAAGAATATTCTGTATTAATATAGATTAGTAATTTACTACTTTTGTGTTATAAAACATAACTCAATGTCTGTTGCAAAAAAAGAATATAAACGTATTACTGTAAAATCTCTTACCGAGATGAAAAGCCGAGGTGAAAAGATTTCAATGCTTACTGCATATGATTATACTATGGCAAAAATTGTGGATGGTGCTGGAATTGATGTAATACTTGTAGGTGACAGCGCTTCTAATGTAATGGCTGGTCATGAGACTACACTTCCTATTACCTTAGATCAAATGATTTATCACGCTTCTTCTGTGATACGTGCTATAGATCGTGCATTGGTGGTGGTAGATTTACCTTTTGGGAGTTACCAAAGTGATCCTAAAGAAGCCTTACGCTCGGCGATACGTATTATGAAAGAAAGCGGGGGGCATGCAGTAAAGCTTGAAGGTGGTAAAGAAATTAAAGATAGTATCAAACGTATTTTACATGCAGGTGTTCCTGTGATGGGACATTTAGGATTGACACCACAATCTATATATAAGTTTGGTACGTATACGGTAAGAGCTAAGGAAGAAGCAGAGGCTGCCAAACTAAAAAAAGACGCCTTAATGCTCGAAA
>CAYYSK010000239.1:0-5268 GCA_964474345.1 uncultured Flavobacteriaceae bacterium | reverse complement strand
TTAGTAATCTACAAAATCACAAAAAACACCTGTAAATACAGTGTTTTCAATTATACTTTTGATGTAAGAAAAAATGTATGCGTAGTTTTCTTTTTCCTTTATACTGTATTCTCAAGATATTAATTCTGAGAGTCCAGAAAAAAAGTGTTTTGAATCCGTTATTAAGAAAGGGTTTAGTATATATTTAGAAAATCCAGATGAAGGTATTACATGTTTTACAAATGCTCATGAAATTGCTGAAAAATTTAACAGATACGATAAGAATTTCTCGTACACATAATGACTTAGGAATGGTTTACGGCCAAAAGGCAGAAGATGTTTTTGAAATAAAACAAAAAGAACTGACCTCTTCTGCATTACAAATTATCGAAAATGGAGAAATTATGCTCAAATTTAAAAATGAATTAAAGACTCTAAAGAACAAATTAGGAAAAGAACATCAGACTAAAATTAATCGGCTTTCAAAATCTATCTCTATTAATTCTAATAAGAATTGGTAAGAGTTCAAAAGTCGATTTGAATAGGTAGATACAGATTTTTTTGAAAAATTAAAAAATGCACATAAAAATCTTACATCTAATGATCTTAAAATACACTCATTTTTAAAACTTAATTTTACCACAAAAACATTGCAAGTCTTATGAGTATTTCTCCAGATAGCGTTAAGATGAATCACTATAGATTACGTAAGAAATTTAGCTTACCCAGAGGGATAAATCTAGTTACTTATATCAATCAGTTTTGATACGGATCATTCCTTTTTTATACATTTATCCCGAATTATGCATTAGAAAATCTATTACATCACAAAACGACTGCAAGCACTATCACTACGCTGTATTTTTTACTTTACCCATAGCGATGCTATACTAAAAGCAAGAAAACACTAGTGTTTATTGTCGTTTTGCACTTCATTACGAAGTTCTAATGCATAATTCGGGTTTATATAGAATCTTAGATTTCATACTAGTAATAAAAATCGTTTCTTGTCTTCTATAATAAAAATGTTATGACCGAAAATGAGTTTCTTGCACTTCTAAGACTTCAACATATTCCACATTTAGGAGATGGAAGTATTAAAAAACTCATCAAGATATTTGGAAGTGCAGAAGAAGTCTTACAACAAAAAAAAGCAAACCTGCTTAAGGTGGATGGCATAGGTGAACATAAATTACAATCTTTTTGGGATGAAAAACATATCGCTTTCGCGAAAGCAGAATTAAATCACATTCAAACCCATAATATTCAATATAGTTGCTATACAGATGATGACTATCCACAGCGCTTAAAACATTGCATAGATGGCCCTGTAATACTTTTCCATCGAGGAGGTATATCGTTGAGTAATCGTAAGATTATAAGTATTGTAGGTACTCGAAAAATAACTACGTATGGCACTACATTTTTAGAAAAATTCATTGAAGAAATTGCACCTTATGATCCGATAATAGTATCAGGATTTGCCTATGGAGTAGATATTACGGCTCATAAAGCTGCAATTACTAATAATTTACAAACTATTGGAGTATTAGCTCACGGACTTAACCAAATATATCCTAAAGTACACAGCAAATATGTAAAAGAAATTGAAGCCTATGGAGGTTTTATGTCTGATTTTTGGACAACGGATACTTTTGTTCACACTAATTTTTTACAACGTAATCGAATTATTGCAGGACTAAGTGAGGCTACTATTGTAATTGAAAGTGCCAAAAAAGGAGGTTCATTAGTGAGTGCAGATTTTGCAAATGGATATCATCGAGATGTTTTTGCGGTACCAGGAAGAGCAGATGATAGCCTGAGTATAGGGTGCAATAATTTAATCAAGCAAAATAAAGCGCATATGCTTACTTCTGCTGCTGATCTTGCGTATATTCTTAATTGGACATTAAAAGAAAGCCAGTCTTCTCCTATTCAGAAAAAATTATTTATAGAACTAGATGAAGACGAAAAACGTATTTGGACTTTTTTAAAAGAACATGGTAAAGAACAGCTAGATCTTATTGCGTTACATTGCAAATTACCTACCTATAAAATAGCAAGTATGCTCCTCACAATGGAACTTAAAGGAGTAATACGACCTCTTCCAGGAAAGCTGTTTGAACTTGTGTAATATATAATACCTATTTAATGCTTTGTAACTTAAGATAGATGTTTTTTCTAATACCGTTTAATTTGCTTATTCAATAAGGTCTAAAAACTATTAATCACCCTTTTACTTTGCCAGGTAGTACTTTATACCCCATATTATACAGTGTAAAGCCATATATATCTGCAAATTGCTCTATGGTTTTACTTACTGGAGTACCAGCACCGTGACCAGCATCTGTTTCTATACGTATGAGTGTCGGAGTATCTCCAACTTGTTTTGCTTGTAATTCTGCAGCAAATTTAAAAGAATGTGCAGGAACTACACGATCGTCATGATCTCCTGTAGTAACGAGAGTTGCCGGATAAGAAACCCCTTCTTTTACATTATGCACTGGAGAATATCCTTTAAGATATTCAAACATTTCTTTACTGTCTTCTGCAGTTCCATAATCATAAGCCCATCCTGCACCTGCAGTAAATGTGTGATAACGTAGCATGTCCATAACACCTACGGCTGGTAAAGCCACTTTCATGAGATCTGGACGCTGTGTCATAGTAGCGCCTACAAGAAGACCTCCATTAGAACCTCCACGTATAGCCAAGTAATCACTAGATGTATAATTTTGATCAATTAGATACTCTGCAGCAGCTATAAAATCATCAAAAACATTTTGTTTTTGCAATTTTGTTCCTGCATCGTGCCATGCTTTTCCGTATTCTCCACCACCTCGTAAATTAGGAACGGCATAAATACCGCCTTGCTCCATCCATACTGCATTTGCAATACTAAAACTAGGGGTTAAACTTATATTAAAACCTCCATATGCATAAAGTATAGTAGGATTTTTACCATTGAGTTCTAATCCTTTTTTATGCGTAATAATCATGGGGACTTTAGTGCCATCTTTTGAGTTGTAAAATACTTGCGTACTTTCATAATCATCTGGATTAAAATCAATATCTGGTTTGCGATAAAGTGCTGAGGTGCCTTCCTCTATTTGATATGTATATGTGCTTCCAGGTGTCTTATAGTTTGTAAAACTATAATAAAGTTCTTTCTCTTCTTTTTTAGCATTAAATCCTCCAGCAGAACCTACGCCAGGTAACGCTACTTCACGTACGAGTTTCCCTTTGTAATCATATTGTAACACTTTTGATACAGCATCAATCATATACTCTGCAAATAAATAACCTCCAGCAGTAGAAATGCTTAGCACATTTTTTGTTTCTGGAATAAGATCTACCCAGTTATCTGATGTAGGATTACTTGCGTCTACAGTAACAATACGACGATTAGGAGCATTTAAATTTGTAGCCAAAAACAATGTACTTCCTTCGTTTTCTATAATATTGGTGTCAGAATCTGTATGTCCTACAATCGTTATAAGAGATGTATTTGATTTTGTAAGATCTTTAATAAATAACTTATTTCCAGAGGTAGAGATACTTGCCGAAATAATTAAATAATGATCGTCTTCAGTAACACCACCACCTACATAGCGATGTTTTTCTTCTGGTGTTGCTCCAAAAATAACAACATCTTGAGATTGAGGAGTTCCTAATTTATGATAGTATAATTTGTGTTGATCTGTTTTTGCAGAAAGTTCGCTCCCTTCTGGTTTATCATAACTTGAATAATAAAACCCTTCATTTTTATACCAAGACATTCCAGAGAACTTCACATCTATCAAGGTGTCTTCAATGATTTCTTTAGATTCAGTATTCATAATTAGGATTTTTCGCCAATCGCTTCCTCCTTCAGAGATACTATAAGCTAGGGTTTTTCCATTTTTAGAAAAACTAATAGCACCTAATGAAATAGTCCCATCTTTAGTAAATTTATTAGGATCTAAAAAAACCGTTGCTGTAGATGGTTCATCTCCTGTTTTATATCTATATATAACAAATTGATTTTGAAGACCATTATTTTTACGGAAGTAGGTATAATCTCCTTCTTTAAACGGCGCTCCTATTTTTTCATAATTCCATAGTGTTGAAAGACGTTCTTTAAGCTGAGCTCTAAAAGGAATTGTATCAAGATACCCGTAAGTAACGTCATTCTGGCGTTTTACCCAATCTATTGTCTCTTCACTACGATCATCTTCTAACCAACGATAAGGATCTGGAACATCAGTATTAAAATAGGTGTCTACAGTGTCTACTTTATGGGTGTCTGTATATGTCACAGCAATTGGTTTTTCTTTGGGTTTTACATCATTATTACAAGAAAATAAAATACTACTTGCAATCATTAAAAGGGCAACTCTTTTCATAGGACCTGATATATTATTATAAACATTGAAGATAGTGATTTGTACGCTTTCACGAAAGTGAAGTTTATACCGAGCTAGTCGAAGTACAAAAGCATAAAAAAACCCACCCGAATCGGGTGGGTTTTTCAGGCTTAAAGTAGTTCATATATTAATGAACCAAGTGTCTATAATTGTTCCAGTTTTTATAAATAAAATAAATATTAACTATTGCTACAAGTAGTGCTGGTCCTATGTTTGCTATATTTAATACTGCATGAAAAAGCACAATATTTACTGAAATTGGAAGGAGTGCAAGTAATGCTGCAGGAAATGCTTTTTTGATAATAAAAAGAATACCAACGACTACTTCAAGACCTCCTACTAATGACCACATATATCCACTATCTGTAAAAGCTTGAAATAAGTTTGCAGCACCAATATCTTCTCCAAATTGGAAATCAGGCATAAACCAGAAAAATTTATTAAGCCCAAAAGCAAGGAGCATTACTCCAAGTGCAATTCTAAGTATTGTGTTTACGATTTTCATGTGTTTGTTTGTTTTGGTGATTATAGCGACTTAGACGTAAGTGTAATACTTCAATTACAAGTAGGATATAAAAAATTGTCAATTTACCTTTTGAAGATGTTTACTATGTATTTAATAGTTCTTGTAAAAGAGATGCAAAACGGCTTATATGAAGGGCATCAGCAAGATCGTGATGCACATATATAGCAATAGGCATTGTCTTTTTTTCATTATGCAATATCACTTTACCAAATGATATTTTAACTCAGATTATGCATTAGAACTTCGTAATGAAGGTTGAATGTACAATAAAATATGACATTTTATGAGTTTTAGCGTAGTACCGCTATGGTTAAAGTAAAAAATACAGCGTAGTGATAGTGCTTGCAGTGGTTTTGT
>CAYYSK010000238.1:0-5374 GCA_964474345.1 uncultured Flavobacteriaceae bacterium | reverse complement strand
AGATTAACAACTCAACAGCTGGAAGAAGCCACTTTTATTTACAAGATACTTCGCCAGGTGAAAGAAGATTTTGAAACCAAAAGCGCCCTCGCACTTAGAAAATGGGTGACCCTTCAATTTGAAAAAAATCCTCATCTTAGATTAGAGTATTTTGAAATATCTAATATAAAGAACCTAAAACCGCTTTCGCGAAAGCGTACTCATCAAAAATATCGTGCCTTTATTGCTGCTTTTGCAGGAGAAATACGTCTCATAGACAATATGGCTATTAACTAAAATACCTATCTTTGGCCCCATGCTAGTAAATGTTGTAAAATCTAAAATTCACCGTGTTAAAGTAACAGGAGCTGAATTACATTATATAGGAAGTATTACCATAGATGAAGATCTTTTGGATGCTGCAAATATTATTGAAGGAGAACGTGTTCAAATTGTAAATGTAACCAATGGAGAACGTTTAGAAACCTACGCTATTCCTGGACCTAGAAAAAGTGGTGAGATCACACTAAATGGTGCTGCCGCTAGAAAAGTTTCAAAAGGTGACATATTGATCCTTATTGTATATGCGTTTATGGAACTTGATGAAGCAAAAAAATTCAAGCCTACACTTTGTTTTCCAGATGAAAGTACAAACCTATTAAAATAAGCCTATGGCTTATAAGAAAGTCGTACTAAAAACACTTAAAATTATACTCCCACTTACACTGGGAGTTTTTTTAATGTGGTACTGGCTTGGGGGAATGACTCCACAAGACAGAATTGACTTATGGAATACTATAAAAAACGCAAATCCTCTCTGGATTGCATTCTCTTTTGTATTTGCTTTATTAAGCCACATCTCAAGAGCCTATCGCTGGAAGTTTATGCTAGAACCCATGGGTTATGAACCTAAATTTGGAAATAGTCTTGCAGCTGTAATGACTGGTTATTTTGCCAACACATTTGTATTACGATCTGGAGAAGTTTTACGTGCCATAGCCATACAACGTACAGACAAAATTCCTTTTGAAAAAGCGTTTGGAACTATTGTTTCTGAACGTATTGCAGATCTTATTATGTTATTTTTAATCATGATAACTGCTATATTTCTTCAATCTACAGCACTTATTGATTTATTTAAAGAAAAAACGAATCTTATATCTTCCATTATAAGCCTAGGTGTTCTCTTACTAATTGGAATTATAGGATTACGCATTTTAAAGAAATCATCACATCCGTTTATTGTCAAGGTTCGTAATTTTGGTTTAGGAATTTTAGAAGGCGTTAAAAGCATTCTATCGATGAAAAAAAATGCAGCTTTCATCTTTCATACACTTTTTATTTGGGCTATGTACGTTGCTATGTTCTGGATTGTAACACTTACAGTTCCTGGATTACAAGGAGCATCTTCAGGTGAAATCCTTGCTTCATTTGTAATTGGTGCTTTTTCTATGAGTGCTACAAATGCTGGCATGGGACTTTATCCATTTGCCATGGCTACTGTTTTTACGTTTTTTGGATATGCAGATGCAGATGGAAATGCCTTTGGGTCTATTATCTGGGGAACACAAACTATTTTTAATATAATTATAGGTGGATTATTTGCACTTTATGTATTTGTAATACGTCGCAGATAAAATTTCGTATTTTAGGGCACTTATTAAAAACAGCCCTAATGAAATCAATTTTTTTTTTAATTTTATGTATATGTATTTCGTTTGCTAGTATTGCACAAACAAAATATGAAGAAGTTCCTTCTATCAAATTAGATGGAAAACGTCAACTCAAAGTACAGTTACCTCGTAATTATGAATCAAATCTAGAGAAAACATATCCAGTCATTGTTGTCTTAGATGGCGATTATTTATTTGAACCTGTTGCTGGTAATGTAGATTATTACAGTTATTGGGAAGAAATGCCTGAAGCTATTGTTATTGGAATTAATCAAGTAGATACACGAGATGATGATACGTATTATGATGATGTAAGTTATTTACCTGTAGAAGGAGGCGTTGCCTTCTTTGAGTTTATAGGTTTAGAATTAATGCCTTGGCTAGATGAAAAATACCGTACTAATCAATTTAGAATGGTTGTAGGTCATGACCTTACAGCAAATTTCATGAATTACTATCTTATGAAAAGTCCTTCGCTTTTTCAAGGATATGTCTCCTTAAGTCCTGATCTAGCTCCTGAAATGGAAACACGCCTAGTTGCACGATTAGGAGTTACTGAACAAAAGATATTTTACTATCTAGCTACAGCCACAGAAGATATTAAAGTTCTTCGTCAAGGAATAGAACCATTACATAGTCAAATCGAATTAGTTTCAAATGATAATTTAAGATACTATTACGATAATTTTGAAGGAGCAACACATTATTCACTCGTTGGTCGAGCTATACCTAAGGCTATAGAAGAAATATTCTCTATCTACAGGCCTATTAGCAAGAAAGAATATAAGGAAGTACTTCTTAAACTTGATGGCTCAGCTTATGACTATTTAGTAGATAAATACACAACTGTAAAACAGCTTTTTGGACTTGACGATGCAATACGTGTAAATGATTTTATTGCCACAGGAAAGGCAATAGAAAAAAAGTCAGATTGGGAAAGCATGGAAAAACTTGGGCAATTAGCTAGAAAACAATATCCAGAAACCATGCTAGGAAATTATTACTTAGCACTCTCTTTCGAAAAATCTGGAGAGCCTAAAAAAGCAATGCGCACCTATCAAAATGCATATTTACTTGAAGAAATATCTTTTTTAACAAAGGATTTAATGCTTGACAAAGCAGACAAGATAAAATCTGATTTTGGCTATTAGAAATCATCGCATGTATTTACAATCTACTATTTAACAATAGTTGTTAGATATAAAAAAGGGCATTGTTTCTACAATGCCCTTCTTGTATAATATTCAATCCCTCAATCAAATATTTATCAAAACGTATCTGTGTTTTGATATAACAAATATAGAATGCTCACATTCATATAAAACACGTATTTCTACCTATTTTTATTAGTATTTTAGCATAAAGCGAAAATCACTCATGGCCAAAACAAAAACTACTTTTTTCTGTCAAAATTGTGGCTCTCAACATGCTAAATGGCAAGGACAATGTAATGCTTGTAAACAATGGAATACCATTGTAGAAGAAGTGATTCAAAAGGAAGACAAAAAAGATTGGAAACAGGATACCGCTTTCGCGAAAGCGAATACACGCACATCAAAACCTCTTAAAATAAACGAGATCACTGCTTCAGCAGAAACAAGATTGGACACAAAAAACGGTGAACTTAATCGTGTTCTAGGAGGTGGTCTTGTACCTGGATCTCTTACATTATTGGGAGGAGAACCTGGTATAGGGAAAAGCACATTATGCCTTCAAATCTCTTTAAATCTACCTTATAAAACACTGTATGTTTCTGGAGAGGAAAGCCAACAACAAATCAAGATGCGTGCAGAACGCATACATCCAGATAGTGATCAATGTTATATTCTCGCAGAAACCAAAACACAAAATATTTTTAGACATATATCAGAAATACAACCTGATATTGTTATTATAGATTCCATACAAACACTTCATACCAATCATATAGAAAGTAGTCCTGGTAGCATCTCTCAAATACGAGAAACTACTTCAGAACTTATCAAATATGCTAAAGAGACGGCTACACCTGTCATTCTTATAGGCCATATCACTAAAGATGGAAATATTGCAGGCCCTAAGATTTTAGAACATATGGTAGATACTGTTCTTCAATTTGAAGGAGATCGTAATCATGTATATCGTATTTTAAGAGCGCACAAAAATCGTTTTGGGAGCACCAATGAGCTAGGTATATATGAAATGCAAGGAAGTGGACTTAGAGAAGTATCCAATCCTAGTGAAATTTTAATTTCAAAAAATGATGAAGATCTAAGCGGCACTGCTATTGCTGCTACTCTAGAAGGTTTACGCCCTCTTATGATAGAGATTCAAGCATTAGTAAGTACCGCAGTATATGGCACTCCTCAACGTAGCTCCACGGGGTATAATGTAAAGCGTTTAAATATGTTGCTCGCAGTTTTAGAAAAGCGAGCAGGTTTTAAATTAGGCGCAAAAGATGTATTTCTAAACGTCACAGGAGGTATTTCTGTAGATGACCCAGCTATTGATCTCGCTGTTGTTGCAGCAGTATTATCTAGTAATGTAGATATAGCTATTGATAAATCTTTATGTTTTGCAGCAGAGATAGGGTTAGCTGGTGAAGTACGCCCTGTTACTCGTGTAGAACAACGCATTCTCGAAGCAGAAAAATTAGGTTTTGGAAGCATTATTATTTCAAAGTATTGTAAAATTCCTGACCACAATTATACAATCTCTATTATCAAGGTTGCAAAAGTTCATGATGTCGTAAGGCACTTATTTGGGTAGGAAAAAGATAAGTTAAGTTGTTTATGTAAGTAACACACTATTATATCCGACTTAAAATAAGATAATCCTATCTCAACATCATGACAAAAAACTACACTTTATTCTATCGCTTTTTACTTCTAATTGCTTTTGCCTTTCTACCTCTAAATAATTATGCGCAATGTACATTTGGAAATGATATTGGAAATTTTGACCCTCAAAATAATTTTGACTGGGCACAATCTTTTACTGCTGAATGTGACGGATTTTTAGAATATGTCGAGTTTATCACAGGAAGCGGTGGAACACAACAAGCAAGGACTTTAGAGATTTTTGAAGGAGCTACTGTATCTGGAAACCCTATTTACACACAAGATTTTCCAACAATGACTTTTGGAGCAGCTGGAGAAAGCTTACGTATTAATATAGCTGAAGAATTTCCCATTTCTAATGGCGATATTTTTACTTTTCAAATTCCAGGGGTAACGGTAAATCTTCTTGTGTCTATAAATAATCCATATCCAGGAGGGTTTGCATTTGAAAATGGCGGAGAGTTCAATCAGATTGTAGATTTTGTATTTAACGTTAGTATCGCAGACGAGTTCTTGACTACTGATGATTTTACGGTTAGAAATGTATCTATTTTCCCAAACCCTACGACAGATCACCTGACTATAGATTTAGGTCAGAACTACCAAGAAGCAATTATGACTACGTATGACGTATTAGGCGCTATTGTAAAAAGAACAGCTTCTCAAAATATATCTAGTATAGAAGAAGATGTAAGAAGTCTTAAGACAGGTGTTTATTTTTCTGTAATAAAAACTGAAGCTGGAGAAGTCACCGTTAAGTTTATAAAAAATTAACCTTCATTACGAAGTTCTAATGCATAATTCGGGTTCAATAATAAATTATATACTAAAAAAGGAAGCACTATATATGCTTCCTTTTTTAGTATATAATTTGTCTTACCTATTATGGTGCAGGGTTAGGAA
>CAYYSK010000237.1:0-5375 GCA_964474345.1 uncultured Flavobacteriaceae bacterium | reverse complement strand
ATTCAACTATTTAGACTTGTTTTTTTAGTATAAATCAACCCTTGATTCGCATTAATAATTATACTAAATCTCAGAAGATTTCTGCCTCTACGGAAAAGAAATGAAACTTCCCTATTAGGAACACTCTGTTTGAATACTTTGACTTCATTCAGTATGACACTTGTCGAAGTGAAGGAGAGGTATATAAAAATAGAGTAACACTCTAAATTAGAGTAGTACTCTATTTTGTAGCCTGGTAGCTTCGATACAATTTCTCATTCTTCGAAATCACTCAGCAATCAACATCATATAATATAATCTCGTTCATTGTCCTCCTCATCTTCTTCTTTTTTATCTACCTGTTCTTGTAGATTTGTAGGGAGTTCATCTTTATACGCGAATTTCATAGGAACGGGTAGGGCAGCGGCCATCGCGATGACTAGTATGAGCATCATAAGACGCAGATATCGTTTAAATTTCATAATTAATGATACAGTGAGACATTCTCATAGAAAATGTCAGGTTAAAAAAATGTGTGTTTGAAAAATGGTAATCCTTAAGACAGGAATACTGGAAAACGAATAGAATCTGTATCATCAGATATAATAAATCGTTGTAAATGATCTATTACAATAGTTTGTTGTGTGACATGCGTAAGACGTTGCTGTATATTATATATATTCTTTGTATTACTGCACTGCGATTGCAACAAACTTTCAAAAGAAAAAGCCAGAAAATCAGATATATATCCAACATTTTTAATTTGTTGTAGTAACTGTATATAAGATACACCAGGAGTTTTTGTAATTGTTTGTGTATCTACAAGCTCAACTTGGTGTTGCGTATTTTGAGCTTGTACTTCATACCCAATCGTAAGTGATAACCCTATGAGTATCCATAGACTAAGCATTGTTTGTTTTATAGTATGAAGTGTATACATTACAGTAAAGATAGGGTACTTTTTTGAAGAAGTAATAGATTTATAAAAATTGTATGGATTGTTACTTTATATAGAGACGTCCTAGAATCTATTTTTCGCAAAAACGTAAAGAACAATTCACCCTATCATTTCTACAATTGGATATATCGTGTTATAGAAAATTATGGATTTATGAGCGTTCCTAAGTGGAAAGATGCTACTTTTAAAGTAGAGAGTACGACAGTGACTTACCATTAATATGTAAACTAAAGAAAGGCAATTATTACAAGAGTAATTGCCTTCCGAACTTAAGTTGGTTATTCTAGTTATTAAACGGTCATTATCTTATCTATTAAAGCGTAGCGGTCTTATTTCTTTTTTGTTAAATAAAAAGAATTATCCTTGACTCTGACTCATTTTTCGTTCCCAAGCGATTGCAAAGGATTGATTAAATAACACTTCTTTTTTTACTTTACTAGTTTGTATTTCTTGTAACCAGATGCGTTGTCTAGGACTTAAATACGTAGTTGCATTTTGGCGTTTGCCTAACGCGCTATTGATTTTTGTTTTCTGTAAATTACTTAAAGGTAAATATTTATAAACAGTATGACGTAAATAATAATCTTCATCATTATTAGCAGGGCGATAGGAATTGTCTTGTGAGATAGGAGTGAAGTTATTGCGTTTTGCATATGAATCCAATTCTTTAATGTCTACTTTACTGTCATCATACGTTACTTTAACCACTTCTCGACCTTTCATAAAACCTGCTTCTGTGTTTAAGACACCTTCTGAAGCACCTAGTTGTTTTTCACCTGTCCAGAAACAATACATTGAATAGTACTTTTCTTTAGTGTTATTTACAGCAGTAAGCTCTTTCCCTAGAAGGTTCATATATTCAGGAATTTCTGCATATGTTTTAACTAGTGCATCGTGCATTGCGAGATATAGTCCTTTGGCAGAATAGTTTCCAGCGACTCTAGGCGTAAGATTTTTACCATTTGCATTTACAATACGTACAACAGGATTGTTCCAGCTAGGCTCATTAAATTGTTTTAATGTCTGACGATCCTTTCCATCTTTGTTATTATGAATCACTAATGGGATAAATAAATCTTCTATAGCTTCTACAAGCAATGGATTGCTCAATACATTATTCCCATAATTACGGCACGTAGCACAGCCAGGAACTTCTTGAAAAAGAATAAGTACGGGTTTGTTTTCTTTTTTTGAAAGTGATGTAGCAGCATCATAATCGCGATACCAACTTACTTTTCCTAGTTCGACATCTTGCTGTAATGCATTGGTACGTTCTTGAGCTACACTACTAAAAAATGTTAGGCACATAACTAAAACGCCTATGAGGGTATATAGATTCTTTTTCATAGCGATTCCTTTTACTGAATTAGGTCTTACAATAGCGTTATATCTTACAGTATCAACATTTTTTTTATGGAATTTAACATGTCAATATTTCTTTTAGTGCTTTCGCAAAAGAATACTTAGAAGCATCATATTATACAATGAGAAATATTCTATAGATAACAGTTCGGTCACATAAAATGACAGTTGGGTTTTTTTTGCTTTCGCGAAAGCGTATAGATGTGCATTTTTACACCATCAAAAAACAACTCTTATGAAATCACTTATCATTATCGCTTTTATTTTACTATCTGCAGTAAACACAGCACAAACTCCTTATGAAAAAGGAATGCGTAAAGCCTTTGAATTATGGGAAGAAAACAAACTAGATGGAGCTTCTAATCTTTTTGAACGTATTGCTTCTGTCGAAAAAGAAAACTGGCTTCCTGAATATTATATTGCTCAAATTCATATTTTAAAATGCTGGACTACTTGGGAATCTAAGGAAGAGAGCACGCTTAAAGTAAATTTAGATAAAGCACAAGAGCATATTAATAATATACTCACATTAGATAAAGAAAATCCATATGCAAAACAGATGCAAGCACAATTATACACAGTTTGGGTAGCTTATGATGGAATGAAATACGGAATGAAATATTCTGGAAAAATATCAGAATTGTATGGTAAAGCACTTGCTTCTGAATCAGAAAACCCAATATTTATATTTAATAAAGCCGAGTGGGATATAGGAGCAGCACGTTATTTTGGAAGCTCTACGGAGCCTTATTGTAAAGAAATAAAACGTGCCATAGATCTTTTTGCTACCTTTAAACCAGCTACAGAATTTCATCCAAGTTATGGGCTAGAGCGCGCAAAAGAGGCATATAAAGAATGTATTAAATAATACGCATACACTACGTAGCATAAGAATAATTCACATGAGGTATATATTAAAAGAAATTTTCAAAGGATTTATCATTGGACTTATTATCTTTTTGATACAGTTGTTTGTGAGATATTTGGTTGGAAACTCATTACAAACTGAGAAGATTTTTGAGCAATTCTTTTTTAATCAAATATTTTCTATCTCTCTATATACCGTTACTGTATATATATTTAAACGATTTTTAGATTATTATGGAAGCGATTTTTGGAATATACGCCCAGTTATTTATGGATTGATTTCAGAACTGGTAGCTGCAGTAGTTATCGTTTTTATTATTCGTTTATTTCTAGTGACAGCCTATTTTAAAAAACCTTTTAATGAATTTACACGGAATGAAACAATAAACGAATACTATTTTCCAATAATTGTGACATTCGTTTGTATGATACTTTATTATGCTTTTTTTTATTGGAAAAGTAAACAAGAAGGAAAAGTTCAGCAATCCAAAATAATAGCGAGAACTGCTTCTGCTAAATTTGATGCACTTAAGAATCAATTAGACCCTCATTTCTTATTTAATAGTTTAAATGTATTAGCAAGTCTTATAGAAGAAAATCCTAGACAGGCACAAAAATTTACAACTTCATTGTCTAAAGTATATAGATATGTTCTTGAACAGAAGAATAAAGACCTTGTTCCTGTAGATGAAGAACTAGCTTTTGCTCGCACTTATATGAACTTAATTAAAATGCGATTTGAAGATAGTATTACTGTTGAGATTCCTGATCATATTTCTGATTCTGAACTTAAAGTAGTGCCTTTATCATTACAATTACTATTAGAAAATGCTGTAAAGCATAATATGGTAATGCCTTCTAAAAAACTTCATATTAAAATTTATGAAGATAAAAATAGGTTAATTGTTCAAAATAACATTCAAGCTAAACAAGTTGTTAAGAAGAGTAGTGGTGTAGGTTTACATAATATAAAACAACGTTATCAACTTCTTACTAATACAGAAGTAGCTATACAAAATGATGGAGATTCTTTTAAAGTAGCGATCCCTATGCTTATAGAACAAAAACAAAAAACATTTGTCCCTAGGCAAAAAGCATACCTTGAGAATAAACGCTATAAGAGAGCTAAGGAAAAAGTAGAAAAGTTAAAGGGATTCTATGTTCACTTTACGATTTATATCATTATGGTTCCTGTGTTTATATTTTTAAACCTACGTTCTACATCATTCCCTTGGGCATTGTTTCCTATCTTAGGATGGGGATGGGGTGTTATTGGTCATGCTGCAGAAACTTTTAGTTGGAACCCATTGTTTAATAAAAATTGGGAAGCTCGTAAGATAGATGAATTAATGAATGATGAAGATTTCTAATGATATTTGAATTGTTAAAATATAGCGTATAGTTTTATGACAGAAGAAGAACGTCGAGATAAATATGAACGTGCAAAAAAACGTGTTGCAGATTTAAAGAAATTTTATAGTGAAATAATAAGCTATGTTGTTTTTATTGCAATACTTGCAGGCCTTAACTACTATATAGATAAATGGAGCTATATGTGGTTTTTATGGCCAACATTTGGCTGGGGAATTGGCCTTGTATTTAGAGCATATAAAATATTTACTGTAAATTCTTTTTTTGGAAAAAAATGGGAAGAACGTAAAATTAGAGAATATATAGATAATGAAGATGAATAACATGGGGCAAAATGAAGATCTTAAATACTTAAGAGCAAAAGATGCTATAAAACGTATACGTGGCTTCTATGGACATCTATCTGTATATGTTGTTATTATCCTTATAGCTGCTATAACTCCTGTTTTTGGTATTACATTTTGTTTTATTTGTTTTTCAGATAATCATTGGATGAATTTATTAGGGTTTGTTCCTTGGGGAATAGGTGTTTTAATACATGGATTTGTTGCTTTTAGAGTTTTTAAGCCTTTTCATAGATGGGAAGAACGTAAGATAAAAGAATTTATGGAAATGGATGAAGAATAACTTCTGTTATTCTAAATAAAATCTAAGGTAAACTGATTTCAATATATGTACCTTTGCGCGAGCAGGTCGCCTTATCGATCACATTGTGATAGGAAAGTCCGGACACCGTAGAGTAGCATAGCGGCTAACGGCCGTCGCACTAAACTTGTTTTAGTGTAGGACAAGTGCAACAGAAAGAATGTACAGGTAATGCTGTAGTGCAACCAGGTAA
>CAYYSK010000236.1:0-5392 GCA_964474345.1 uncultured Flavobacteriaceae bacterium | reverse complement strand
ATAATATTATATATTTACTGTAATTCAAGATACGCATTTAACTACTGACCTCTATAACTTTAATTGTTTACTATTTTAAGAAGAAGTCCTAGGATCCGTATCTGTTCCTTTTTTTGCAGGAGAGGTCGGATTTGTGCCATTAGGGGTGCAAATAAATATTTCTAGAGTTTCAGGATTATAATTGATACAAGGATCTTTATCAACCCAAATATCTATATAAGGATTAGTATTTTGTTCTTCTGCCATTTTTAGGTAAGGAAATTCAAGAAAATATTCCTGTCGAACACAAGCGATTTCAAAAAAGGATACATATTGTGGATTGTAAGTGACAGTTAGATAATATTCACCTAGATTTGTTACGTTACCTATAGTAAAATGAAAATTAGAACAAATACCAGCAGGCCCAATTAGATCAAAACTTCCACTTCCAAGATCAGGATTTACATCCTCATCAATAAAAACACTTCTAGTTGTATTGGTTGATTTTTCATTTTTAAGACCTGAACTTGTTGAGACAAATCTTTGGTCAGTATTTGTAGAAAGATTACTGTTTTCTTCTTCTTGCGTAACAGATAATTCCAAATTTGTTTCTGTATTTAAAATGGTATCATCTGTACTACAACTTGTTACAAGTAATAGGGTTAAAAAGGGTAAAAAAATGTTTTTCATAACTTGTGATTTTAATGTTAATATATAAATTTAACTTGTACTTTAGTATCTTGTTTTTATTTTTTTTAAATCTTACCCTTAGGTAAGATACTTTTATGAATTCTTCTACTAATAATCTACAAATACAAAAACTTGCGCAAGGTGATGATACCACCATTAAACTATTGTATGATAAGTTATTCCCTAGAGTTGTTATCTATGTAGGTAAGAATAGGGGCAGCTATGAAGATGCAAAAGAAATTTTTCAAAAAGCCCTTTTTGAAATTATTGTTAGAATAAAAACAAAAGGATTAGAGATTCAATCTACTTTTGAAGGATATATTTTTACGGTTTGTAAAAATTTATGGCTTAAAGAACTAAATAACCGAAAAAATAGGGTAAGAAATGAGGAACTTTTTGAACAAGAAACAGAAGAAGACATGATCGTCGCTTCTATTGTACAGGAAGAACGATGGGAATTATTTGAAGAAAAACTCAAACTACTCTCAGACAATTGTCGTAAGTTGTTAAAAGATTTTTTTAATAAGGTACCTTATAATGCGATTGTTAAAAAGTTTAACTATTCAAATGAAAATGTTGCTTTTCAACGTGTTTTTAAGTGTAAGAAGAGATTAACCGATTTAGTTCAGAGAGATAACAGGTATGGTAATCTGTTTTGAATATGGAAGAAAAGTATAAGAAAATAGAATCCTATTTAGGAGGTGATATGACTGCTGAAGAAGTAGCACTTTTTGAATCAGTTATAAAACAAGACACTGATTTGCAAAAAGAGGTACGATTATTTGAACAACTTAACCATCATTTAAAAGGAAATCAAGAAAACGAAACTACTATTGAAACTCCTTTTACTGAAAGTGTTAGAACATTTTTACAAGGAGAAGAAGCACAACAGTTGAAGGATAAAATAATACACCATGGTAATGCATATAATGCTCCAAAAAAAGAATACCCTTTTAAAAAATATTTACAGATTGCTGCAGTACTTGCCATAGGAATACTAAGTATCGTAGTTTTTAAAACGTATAATAGCAATACCCCTGAGCAATTATATGTTGAATATTATAAAGACTCAGATCTTCCATCTTTGGTAAAGCGTGATCATAATGAGAATTTTTTATATAAAGGGATTTCAAAATATAAAGAGGCTAATTATAGAGCTGCGTTAGATGATTTTGAATCCTACCAAAAATCCGAAATAGCAATAGATACCTCAGCTTATATATATATTGGAATGACACATCTTAATTTAAATCAATATACTGAAGCTATAACTGCATTTGATATAATGGCAAATTCTCAATTAATCGGTAAGTCTAAAGGTTTATGGTTTAAGGCACTTGCATATGTAAAGCGTAATGATATAGAGGGTGCAAAAAATGTTTTAGAAGAAATTCTTAAAGACACTTCTAACTTTAACTATAAAGAAGCAGAAAATTTATTAGACCAACTATAGCTAACTCTGCAGATAAATATCAATATTTTTTTTAATTGAAAAATAGAATCAAAATCAATAATTTGGCACTAATAATTTTCTGATAAAATAGATGTTATTAATGTGTTTTAATTTATAACGATAAATAAAAATAGAGCAAATATGAAAACTTATTTAGTAAATGCAGTAATAGTCCAGTTGCTATTGTGTTGCTTTTATACTCAGGCTCAAACTCCAAAAATAGAATATATTGCTCATGCAGCATTTGTATTAGAATCTTCTCAAGGGACACGTGTTGTTATAGATCCATATCATAGTTATAGGCAGATGGGGTATACATTTCCAGAAGATATTCCTGTAGATTTTGTGTTGATTACACATCCTCACTATGATCATGATGGAAGTCAGTATTTTAGTAAGAATACACCTGTTTATAGAGATTCGGGAAACTATCGATTTAAAGATATTACTTTTAAAGGAATAACTAGTAATCATAGTTTTGCAGAACAAATAGGGAAATCTGGAAATCAAAATTATAATACTATTTGGGTGGTAGAGATAGATGGAATTAAAATAGCCCATTTAGGAGATAATGAAGTGCCTACTTCCTCAGAAGTTCAACAGCTTTCAGATGTAGATTATATTATAGGACATCCACGAGACGAATACCTTATTTTATTTCCTGATGCTACCTATATTCCTAACCATTATCTATTACCAGAAATCACAAAACATAAAAATTGGATGCAACCCGTAGATGGATGGCTAAAAGAGAAAAAAGAAGTGCAAAAACTCAAAACAAATACATATACACCTACTAAAAATGATACTTCAGCAAGGGTATTAGTATTCAAACCTTCACGAGTAGTTCAGGAATGGTCTCGAGACTATTATGAAGCATTAGCAATACTTAAAGAAGCGTCAGAATTACAGAAAGCATCTGGTGATTTTGAAACTATACTGGTAGGTTATGATAAAGCTATTGCACTTGCGCCTTATGTGATGGATGGTTATTATGGAAAAGCTGTTACGCTTTCGCGAAAGCAGAAACATCAAAAAACTATAAAGGTATTACAACAAGCTTTTGTAGCTGTACCAGATATGGATTGGGGAATAGAAGCAAAAGCTAGAGAATTGTTAGCAGACGCTTATGTAGCTACAAATCAATTAACATTGGCGTATAATCAATTTGTATGGTTAAGTAGACACAAAAGAATTGTAAATAGAAATGCTATCGAGAAA
The DNA here is from genome assembly GCA_964474345.1 of uncultured Flavobacteriaceae bacterium. Taxonomy (GTDB): domain Bacteria; phylum Bacteroidota; class Bacteroidia; order Flavobacteriales; family Flavobacteriaceae; genus Dokdonia. The sequence continues at coordinate 2,049 of CAYYSK010000236.1, read as the reverse complement.
GCAGAAACATATATAAAAAATCACCTAAAGAAATAATTAATATTACTATTCTTTAGTGATTTTTTTTACCTGTTCTTCAGTAATCATTTCGTCATGAGAATTTCCCCAATTGTTTAAGATGTAATTCATAACATCTGCCACTTCATCATCATAAAGACCTAACTCTGCCATAGCGCTATTATAGGTTTTTCCGTTAACAGTAATTTCTCCTATCTGTCCATATTTTACAACACGGATAGCATCTGTAAGCTTATCTTTAGTAAGCCAGTCAGATTTGGCGAGAGGAGGAATTGCATTAGGTAATCCTTCGCCTTTGCCTAGATGACATAGTATGCAATATTCAGTGTATACTTCTGCACCACGAGTAATACTTTCTTTAAGAGGGTCTTGCGGTGTGTATATAGGTGTTTCTTTATAAAATGTAAAGCCCATAAGTAAAGAACTTATAGCACTTGCGATAATCAACTTTTTCATTCAGTTATTTTTTTACCATACGAGCAATTCCTGCTCCTTCGATTCCTAAATATACATATCCGTCAGGTCCCATAACGACATTACGCATACGTCCTGCGTCTGTTAGTAATTTCTCACGACCTACAACTCTGTCTTCTTTTAAAATAAGACGCTCTATATATTTAAATTTAAGAGATCCTACGAGTAAGCTTCCATCCAGATCACTGTACTTACTATTAGAAACAAAATCCATACCACAAGGCGCTATTGAAGGAACCCAATAATAGATAGGTTGCTCCATGCCTGTTTTTTTAGTGATGTCAGTAAATGAAGTACCGCTATAATTGATACCATAAGAGATTACAGGCCAACCATAATTTTTTCCAGCTTCAGGAATATTAACTTCATCTCCACCACGAGGTCCATGTTCATGAGTCCATACTGCTCCTGTTTTTGGATGTATGGCCATTCCTTGAGGATTACGATGTCCATAGGACCAAATGGCTTCTTTAGCTCCAGATTTTCCTACAAATGGATTGTCTTTAGGAATGCTACCATCATCATTAAGTCTATATACTTTACCTCCATCGCGAGTAATGTCTTGAGGGTTTTCATCACGTGCTCCACGATCTCCTATCGTAAAAAATACGTGTCCTTTATTATCAAAAACAATTCTAGATCCAAAATGATGACTCTTTCTGGTATTAGGACCTCCTTTATATAATACTTCCTGTTGTACAAGAGCTGTTCCTTTAAGTTTTGCTCGCATTAGAGCTGTATGCGCGCCTTCTTCCTCTCCATCTATAGAAGAATATGTGATATAAATCCAGCCATTCTTCTCATAGTTGGGATGTAAACGAATATCTAATAAGCCTCCTTGGTTTCTACTAGAAACTTCTGGAACTCCAGAAATCAATGTCTTTGTCCCATCTTTAAAATGGATAAGCTCTCCACTTTTTTCTGTAATAAGCATAGAACCATCTGATAGAAATGCAAGCCCCCAAGGATTTACAAGTTCTGGAACAACCATTTCTATAGTATAATTGTCATTTTGCTTTAACTCAAAATCATTGGTTCTAGTTTCTTGAGCACAACCTAAACTTGTGATCACTAGCATGAAGATAAAAAGGAACTTATTTTTCATGATCTAATTTTTTTCGAAAAGTAATCATTATTCTACAAATGTATAGCATTCTTAACATTATCCTATGTTTTAACCCGAATTATGCATTAGAAAGTCTATTACAGCTTGAACGTACTGCAAAATATACCGTTACATTACATTTTTGAGGTTAACTCTCCACCTTCGTGAAGACAGGCTTTACAGTGCTACGCTAAAACTTATAAAATGTCATATTTTATTATATGTTCAATCCTCATTACGAAGTTCTAATGCATAGTTCGGGTTTAAAATAAAAGGTGTTATCATAGCTTGTTATTAAGTTATAGCTTTTCTTGATAACATCTTTGTAAGGGTTTTACTTAAAAAACTACTTTTGTAGTGTATATTTACTAACTAATATTATAACTGCGAAGTGTTGTTTATACGCTTTCGCGAAAGCATAAAAAATATGGAAATCGAACACGTAAAATGCT
>CAYYSK010000235.1:0-5447 GCA_964474345.1 uncultured Flavobacteriaceae bacterium | reverse complement strand
ATAATATTAAGCCTTCTGTACATGCGGTACAAACTCCAGAAAATCGTAGTGAACGTACTTATGAAAATAAAGAGTTTTTTGACGCTGTTGTATATAAAAATGTAGCGCTTACTATAGAAAATTTAAGAAATGATTCTCCTGTATTAAAAGAAATGGAAGATAACGGTGAGATCAAAATTGTAGGTGCTGTATACAGCGTAAGCAATGGAAAAGTAACTTTTGTGGACTAATCACATAAATTTTAGTATTTTTAAAAGGCTGATATTTTAATTTTAAAAAATCAGCCTTTTATTTTTTATTTCTTTATCTAACTAATCATAATTCTGTGAAAGATTTTTTCAAACATTTTAAAGGAGATGCCTTTGGAGGTATCACGGCTGGTATTGTTGCGTTACCATTAGCATTAGCTTTTGGAGTATCATCAGGTTTAGGACCTAGTGCAGGTTTATATGGAGCTATTTTTATTGCTTTCTTTGCAGCACTTTTTGGAGGTACCTCAACTCAAATATCAGGACCTACAGCACCCATGACGGCGGTAAGCATGGTAGTTATAGCAAGCATTATTTCTACCAACGACGGAGATGTTTCCAGAGCATTGCCTATTATTTTAACCGTTTTCTTATTAGCAGGATTAATTCAAATAGGATTAGGTCTCTTAGGTATTGGAAAATATATAAAATATATTCCTTATCCAGTAGTTTCTGGTTTTATGACTGCCATTGGAGTTATGATTATTATAACACAAATTTTGCCCGCACTAGGCTATTATCCAAAAGAGGATACAGCATATGTAGATATCTTTAAGCCACAGGCAAAAGAAGTTATATTAAATAATATTCTCAAAGACGCAAAAGGAGAGGATATACTTGCGATAGAAGATTTTAAAGAGACTGTTAAAGCGGGAGTAGAAATAACTTCCGATCAAATTAATACTGAAGCAAAAACATTAGCAACTGTGGATGCCTCTGGTGTTGTTGGGGCAGTAAAGTTAATGCCTAAAGCTTTTAAAAATATTAGTAATACAGATAACAAGAGTTATTTAGAGCTTATTCTAGCATTAGTTACTATTTTAATTATTTATGGTTTTAAGAGAATTACAAAAGCTATACCTAGTACGCTCGTCGCATTAGTTGTAGTTTCAGGTATTGCTTATATCACAGGGCTAGAATATCGTTCTATTCAAGAAATCCCTTTAGGTTTCCCTTCCCCGAATCTTGAAATTTTCACTGGCTTTAATTTAAGTGCAATTACACCCTATATATTAGCTTCTGTTTCTTTGGCTTTTCTTGGAACTATTGATTCTTTGCTTACATCTGTAATAGCAGATAATATGACCAAAACAAAGCATAAACCTAATAAGGAATTAGTAGGTCAAGGGATAGGAAATGCTATAGCCTCTATTTTTGGAGGTATTCCTGGTGCTGGGGCTACGGTGCGCACCGTAGTAAATATAAATGCTGGAGGTAAAACAAAACTTTCAGGTATGATTGCTGCTGTTTTATTGTTAGTTGTTTTATTGGCCATAGGCCCTATAGCTTCAAAAATTCCTGCTGCTGTTCTTGCAGGAATATTGATAACTGTTGGAATTGGAGTTATGGACTATAAAGGATTAAAAGCGATTCCTAATTTACCAAGAGATATTAATCTATTTGGTTTAAAATTAAGTTCGGAAGTACTTATTATGTTTATCGTATTGATTTTATCAGTTTTCTGGAATCTAATTAATGCTGTAGGAATTGGGCTTATTCTTTCTTCACTAATGTTTATGAAAAAAATGGGTGATTTTACTGCAAGACAATCTAAAGTATTAAATTATATAGATACTCAAGAAAATGAAATCTTATGGAGTGATGAGGCTTCTTTTCCAGAGTCGTTAAAAGAAGAAATTTTCATTAAACATTTAAGTGGTCCTTTATTTTTTGGGTATACTAATGAGTTTCAAGAGTTATCTCAGCAAATCTCTGAGACCGCTTCTCATGTCATTTTACGTATGGATAAAGTCCCTTATATGGATCAATCTGGGGTATATGCTGTTGAAGATACGGTGCTTTCATTACAACAACGAGGAGTTCAATTATATATAGTTGGGGTTCAAAAGCAACCATTATTTATGATGGAACGTATTGATATAGTTCCTGATTTAATTCCTAAGAAATGTATTTTCAAGACTTTTGATGAATGTATGAATTATCTACAAGTCTTTGTAAAAGATAAAAATTAATCTTTATACGCTTTCGCGAAAGCGTACTTATAAAAATAACAAAGAGGAGTCTATTCAGATTCCTCTTCTTTTTTATCTGGATTATAGATGTTTTCCTCTTTAGCTTTTGCTAGAATAGAAGGAAGGATTATAGGAGCAACAGATCGCACGGGTCCAAAGAGAACAGATTCTTCCATAGCTTCTTCACTTACAAAACCAATACGATCATTTGCTGCATTTAAAAACATAATCACAACACTTAATAAAAAAGCGTACTTAAGTACTGCAAATACAGCTCCTGCGATTTTATTTATAATACCTAACATAGCAAAGTCGGCAATCTTTGTTAGGATTTTTCCTGCCAAAGAAACAACGACTACTATAATAACAAATGTAATAGCAAATGCTGAAAGATTAATCATTTGCTCACTCCAAGATGTTTTTTCTGCAAACCAATCTCCTACAAAATGTGAAAAATAAATAGCTCCAAAAATCCCTGCTATAAGGCCTACAAGTGATGCCAATTCTACAAAAAGCCCTTTACGTAATCCTTGAATAGCTCCTAAAATGAGAATAATCCCAAAAACGATATCGATTGTATTCATAAGCTAAAGATACTAATTTAAGCCACTTTATACATGTAGGATTCATTATGAAGGTTATCTTTGCTTAGCTTCAAAATAAGTACTTAGACTTTGTAATACACATAGTAAACGCAATAAAACAAACTATCTTATACAAAGTAAAGGTTACAGTACTTATTCTAAGCTTATAAATTATGGCAAGAGACGAACAATTAAAAGAACGATGGAAGGGTTTGGTTAAATTACTTTCAAATCGTTTTGCTGAAGGAGAAATCCTTGATTTAGACAGTATTATATACCTTATCGGCATTCAAGAGTTAGGGCAATTAGGAAGAACATTTAAGAAAGATGAGAAGGTAAATCTTATGCATATTGCAATATGTAGACTACTAGAACCTTTTGGGTATTATCAGTTCGATTATGAAGATCCCGAAGGATGGCCTCATTATAAAATATTAGAACCATTACCAACTTTAAAAGCAGGAGAACAACAGATATTAATGAAAGAAGCTATTGTACAATACTTTATAGAAAAAGAACTTATCTCTTAAGCATTCAATAATTAAGATGAGATAATTCCACTTGAATACACAGACTTTAGACAGATACGTGTTTTTACCATTCTCAATATTTTGTTTTACTTGTACAATATCTCAGAATTATTTAAATCTTATATCATTAGTGTCTTCCCAGAAGTTTACTAAATTTGCACCTCCCGAATTGAAAAAGGGGGTAAATTAATAGCTATGCTAGATAAGATCAAAGAACTCATCGCAGAAGTAGAAGAATTTAAAACAAATTCTTTAGAAGAAGTAGAAGCATTTAGAATTAAGTATTCTGGAAAAAAGGGCTTAGTAAATGACGTTATTGCTGATTTTAAAAGTGTTCCTAATGAAATGAAAAAGGATTATGGGCGTGCTATGAATATGCTTAAAAATGCAGCTTTACAAAAAGTGAATACGCTTAAAGAAGCATTAGAGGATACTAATGATGTCTCTGGAAGCATAAACGATATATCTCGTCCAGGTGAGCCTATTAATATTGGAGCGCGACATCCTATTTCTATTGTGAAAAATCAAATTATTGATATTTTCTCTCGTATAGGATTTAATGTTTCTGAAGGTCCTGAGATTGAGGATGACTGGCATAATTTTACAGCATTAAACTTACCAGAATATCATCCAGCTCGTGATATGCAGGATACGTTCTTTATTCAAACAAATCCAGATGTTTTATTACGTACACATACCTCATCGGTACAAGTGCGTTATATGGAAAATAATAAACCACCTATACGTACAATCTCTCCAGGTCGCGTATATCGTAACGAGGCTATAAGTGGTCGTTCTCATTGTTTTTTTCATCAAGTTGAGGGATTGTATATAGATAAAGATGTTTCATTTGCTGATTTAAAGCAGACATTACAATACTTTACAACAGAAATGTTTGGAAAAAGTAAGATCAGATTACGTCCTTCTTACTTTCCATTTACAGAGCCTAGTGCAGAGGTAGATGTATACTGGGGTCTAGAAACAGAAACCGATTATAAAATGACTAAAGGAACAGGCTGGCTAGAGATTATGGGGTGTGGTATGGTAGATCCTAATGTACTAGAAAACTGTGGTATTGATAGTAAAGAATACAGCGGTTTTGCTTTTGGTATGGGAATCGACCGTATCGCTTTACTACTACATCAAATTTCTGATATCCGTATGCTAAGTGAAAATGATATCAGATTTCTAGAACAATTTAAAAGTGCACTGTAAATAGTATTTTGTCCTCTCGAGCGCAGTCGAGAGGTTTTCTATTTAATCATATTTTAGATCTCGACTGCGCTCGATCAGACATTCATATGCGTAAAGACATAGAAATTCCTGAAGTAAAAGGTGTATATATCGCTGCTGTAAAAGAACTTCACGAAGAATTTAAAACAGAAGACTGGAATGCCTATATCATAAATGATGGAAAAGAACCATTAGAGATTGTTCTTATTACGGTACAAGGATATAGTGAGACGCAAATGACTACGCATATGCGTCATAAAATAGCAGTGCTTCCTGCAAAAGGATTTGCTAAAATTGAGTTTATTGAAGAACGTGTATTTAAACTTGATAATTTTTATTCAGTTACTTACTTCCTAGGTAACAAAATGTACGAAAAGCGTTGGGAATTCCCAGCAAATAGTATAAAAGACACAAATACAACCACAATTCCTGTTATAAATAAAAAAGGAGTGCTTGCCCTTTAATTTCCCTTTGCTATATAAATTTTCAATATAAACATTGGTGCATGTATATTTTTAAAATATTTATACTTGTTATTATCTTAAGCATAGTTTCAATTTCTAATGCACAAATTGATTTTGAATCAGGATATTATATAGACAATTCAGATAATAAAATAGAAGGGTTTATTCAAAATATAGATTGATTAGATAATTCATTTAAAATCAAATTCAAACCTAATGAACAATCAGAAAGTAAAACGATTATTAAAAGGAAGAAAGTTTTAACATTTATGAAGAAAACCGTGCCTTCTTTTGCTTCGTAAGTGTTCTCGTAAAATGTAAACAATTCGAAAAAACAAGTTTATTTGCCTTAGCGGCTTTAACCCGAATAGCTATGTGCTAATTAAAAGTAGATATCTTATATTTACACTAAAAA
>CAYYSK010000234.1:0-5462 GCA_964474345.1 uncultured Flavobacteriaceae bacterium | reverse complement strand
CATACTTTTTCAAGTTTGCATATGGATCAAAGATCGGTGACATATCCCCCATAGCGATGAAGCCGGCCCAGTAGTATGGGTGTTGGTATTCTGGGTCTGCTTGTTCTAGGTACTTTAGTTTTGCATTTCGTAGCGCTGCATCTTTTCTTTTTCCTTTTTTTAGCTCTCTATGAAACTCAGTCATGATATATGCGGAGGAGGCATCGTTGATAGGCCAGAGTGTGGAGACAACTGATTTGGCGCCAGCGCTGAATAATACTTCTGTAAGTCCAAAATTACCCTCATAAGGCAAAATTTTTCCAAGTGTAGATTGGCAAGCATTGATGATACAAATAGATTTATTTATTTCCCAATTCATCATTTCCCAAATGGTCACAAACTCTATTTGATTTTTATTTCTAAACACTAATTTTGATTCTTCTGGGAATATAGGATCTAACAGATAGTGTCCAGCAAAGTGAAAAATTCCTTTATTCTTCAGTATAAGAGGAAGCTCATCTGGGGGATTGTTAAATTCTAAACTACTGTATAAATCGGCAATGCTTTCAAATTCTAGTTTCGTTGATTTGAGGAAAGGAAGTTGCTCATTAGTATTTGCTGATTTTGAGTATTTAAATGTATCAGCATACATAAACACAGATCCAGATTGCTGATAGTTCATGGATTTATCAGTATTTATCATTGACCCAATTTTGACTTGAGTCTTTTTGCAATCACTATATTCATTAAAAATCAAGTCAAGTGGCATGGAGAAAGTATGCTCGCTAGGCATGATAGAAATTTGACACTCCTTTTTTAGCGATTCACTAAATATCACCTCGGAAATTGATACTAGAACGTCCTGATAATTTTTATCCAAACTAACTATCGAATTTATAACATGGGCTTGCTTTTCTTTTATTTGAGCAATTGAGCAAATATTATACTTGATGTATTCTTCATCTCTTTTGAGGATACTATATAGAGAATCATTGAATTCGAGAAACTTGAGGACTGGTATTTCAGGTAATATATCATCTTTTAAGATTGGTCTCCGATTTATAGACATATTTTTTAGTTTTACAGAAATATTAAATAGTTTGTCTACGTCGTTATGATTGTAATAAATTTGGAGAATTAGTTCTGATAGTTCAGAAGTTATAAGACGAGTGTTATAAGAGGAAAGTAAATTTTTATGAGAATTTAGAGTAGATTGAAGCAGTTCAAGTGCAGAGTGAGCTAGACTATCAGTGTAGTTAAAATCAAAATCTTCATTCATTCTATCTCTTCGATGTACTTCGTTTTTAATTAATTGAGTAAAATATCTCATTGCATACTCTGGTTTAGCATATTCGTTATTAATGCTATTTTCTGGAATACTTTTGTTTTTGTGCCTTGTTTTTTGGAGTCCTACATTTAGAAGGGAGTCAGATAAATTAGGCCTATTCATTTTTGTATATATCTCAGCTAAGTTGAGATAGTAAGTATAGTTTAGGGTTGCTTTGACTTGGTTTTTATAGAATGTTTCTGCTTTTTTCGCCCATTCCAAGGCTTGATCGTATTTGCCTTCTTTTATAAAAGCACCTGCTATTGAGTTACTTATATTTGCCGCGTTAGAAGAATCTTTATTGATTATTGCTCGGTTGTAATGATTTTTATACCCTCTTATTGCTTTATCTGTTTGTCCTAGTAAATGGTAGCAATGTAACTTACAGTATTCTATATAATCTTTCAGAGATGAAGCGTAGAGAGTTTCATACTCACTAAGTTGATCTGTAGGAATAGTATATAGCGAATCAATATAACTTATTCTGTTCAATGCTCTTGCTAGGAAGTCTTTATCTTGAATGTTCGATATTGCAGCAACAAAATAGAAGTAGGCCTCAGTTTTTTGAGTAAAGTTAAGTAGTTCAAATATGTCAGCATTTAAATAGTTAGATATAATTCTGTTATAGTGATATGAGTCAGTACTAAAGTGAAGAGATTTTAAATAACTTATCATTGCTGAATGATAATAATAGATGGACTCCGCGCTCTTATCGTTGTAACTGTTAAAAATCAGATCAGTATACTTATGAATACTATCAAGGGAGTATTCTGTTTTTTCATAATGTTCTAGAATGTCATAGTAGGTGCTGAGCACTCTAAATCCTTGATAATTAAGTGTATCCCATATTTTGCGAGCTTGATTATAGTGTGACTTTACTTCATGTATAGCTAGACTATCACAATTATAAATGCCATTTAAATAAAGGTAGTAGGCCTTATCAAGTGCTACTTTATCAAGAGAGTGCTTTCTTATACAAGGGCAAGGCGCAGTTTCATTGATGCAATCAAGTAACTCTATAGGTTTCTTTTTTTCTAATGGACAACTAATAATCTCAGAGATTGTCGCAATCAATAGAATTGTGAGAATCCAGTATTTCATTAATTCGAGCTTTACTGTTCGAATTGTATCATCAAGCTATCAGGTACTATTGGTTTGGGATTTGGTTGTGGGGGTGGAGGAGGTAGTGGTATTATCGGGTTCGCGATATCTGGCCCTTTAAAAACAGCCGTCAAGGTTTTAGAGTTTTGTATTATTTGAACGGTTGAAGGCAAATTGAATTGATCTCCAGGATTTGGTGTTTGGGGACTTAGCATGTCATTAGCGTCTAAGAATTTTGCTACATAAAGCTCTACGTCCTGTTTGCGAATAGATTCACTTTTAAAAGTGATTATAATAGTTGATTTAGGCATTTTGATATTATTATGATCAAGTGGGTAACGTTTCTCTGTTATCCCACTCTATTTATTGTAATCGCGGTTATTCGATTATAAGATAATAAATCAATTCTATATAGTGGTATACATCTAGTCAAAAATGGCTAAAAATAACTAGATCAAGTTCAGACATGGTGTCGGAATAGATCTGTGGAGAAATAAAGAAATAACAAGGCTTTAAGGAGTAATTCCCGATGACATGTCACATGTCATCCTGATATCCCTATGCCTAGTAAGATAAAGATCTCGAGAGAAGAGTGATGCGCATCACCCGCCTTTGGCGAACCTATTTACTCACTCTTAAACTCAGTAACAATGAGATCAATTAATGTAGCTATCGTAATAGGTAGTGATGATGATGGTATATAAATACCCAGAAGGTCAAGGTTAAGCCTTGGCCTTTTCATGTTCTAGATATTGACGTAGGTAATTCCTTCTGTTAAGAGGTTTCTCTTCATTTAGAGCCGCCATGATACTTTCGTATGACTCTTTGCGCTTGATAGCCATTAAGACTTGACACATTCTTTCTATACCTGTTAGATGCTCCGTGCTGAAGTTCTGATTTTGCCTTCGATAGCTACGTTGGAAGTTTTGGATTTGTGAGATGACATAGTCTTTATCATCATACAGTGCAATCATACTTAGTAATTCCAGTAATCTGGCTGTACGCTTAGTTAGTTTATCTTTAAAAGAATGGTTGACTAATAGGTCGCTCGACTCTTCATATTTTCTTTCATATAACAAGATAGTTGATTCGCAAATGCGCAATACGCATTGCTTGTTTTGATCTTTTAAAAGATGCTTCCACTTGTTCATGAGCTCTCTAGCTCTAGTGAATTGTGAAGAAGATGCTGAGGCATGGATCATGAGCATAAACCGGGCATCAGTAATAGTGTTGTTATATATTAAGAAACCAGATTGAAGTCCTTGATGGAAGCAATTAACTAAGTCCTCAAGGGAACCTTTGCCATTTCTTAAAATATGGTTCTGATATGAAATGAGCGTATGAAACGTAATGATTCCGAGTTCTTCGGAGATATTGGTATCTGCATTTCTTACAAAGCGTTCATATAAGTAATCGTATGCTTTGGGTTCAGCTTTATCAAAACAGAGTACTATTTTATTCAGTAATTCAGCGGCGTCATCGAGAGCGTGATTAGAGTTATTCTCATTATATAGGTGTTGTATGTCAGAAGATTTATCAGCATGAAAGAATTTGTGATTTACAATCAATTGTAAGAGCAAGGAGAGATTATGTGCTTTTTTAGTTTTTGCCCAATTCTCTTCGGCTCTATTCAAATAGAAAATTTTGTAATCTGGATGTGTCTTGTTTTCGGAATAATGAAAGAGATTCGACATTTGGAAGAGAAGCAATGTATCTGAGATGTCAAGTTTTCCGTTCTGAATTATTTCATATGTTGAGAGATATTGATCGTGTGCTTCTTGATATAGTTTTCTCTTATTAAGTGCTATAGCAATAGAAACAGATTTGTCTCTTGGATTTTGTAGTATATGTTCTATTGCTAGATAATCTAAAATGTGCTTGTGAATTTTAGACATGAGATTTTGTAAGAGTTTAATCGAACGATTATTAAATAACTCCTTATTAGCAAAAGTTAATTCTAACTTCTTATGCGATAGATTTGACTTATATCTAAGTATGTAGTCATATACTTTTAAAACTTCTGCATCTTCTCTTACTCTACTAGAGATATATCTGCGACAGTCCTTCCATTCGTGATTCTCGAAAGTCCTTAAAAGCTTAAAAAGTTTACTAGCGCGCATGATATGTGGTTGACATAAGCATCCTAGAAAATGGGTATTCTTGGATGGCTGCGGCTGAGCAGTAATTGTAATATACGAAATCCTAATGGTTTTCTAATTAGCAGAAATACAGCAACAAACACATACAAATATATTCAATATGATAGGAAATGACTGATTTTTTCCCTTGGTAAACACCTAGAGGTCTACATAGATTAGCATTAACAATCAAGAGCAGACCGCATGCATCCTATCAATATCACCAAGAGAGAGTTAGAGGTTCTCAGGCTAGTTGCTGACGAACGAACTAACAAAGAAATCTCCGCTGATCTAGGCATCAGTATCGGCAGTGTGGAGTCCCACAGACATAACCTATTTATCAAGCTGTCGGCTCGCAACATGGCGGGATTGATCCGACGAGCGTACGATCACGGCCTCCTTCAAGTGGCACACCCATATATCAAAGTGAAGTAATACATCAAATCATAACGTAGTACCTATGAATCATTCTACCATTACAAAACGAGAGCAGGAGATACTCAACCTTGTTGCGTATGAGTACTCCTCCAAAGAGATAGCAGACAAGCTATACATCTCTAATCACACTGTTATCACCCATCGTCAGAATCTAATGCTCAAGCTTAAGGTAAAGAATAGTGCTGGGTTGGTTAGGAGGGGGTTTGAGGTTGGGGTTCTTCACCTATCAAGAGTGGCGTCATGAGGCTAGTGAAGATATTTTATTCGATCATAGTCGTGTCTCTTGTTCAATTGACTTCAGGAGATTTAAGAGCTCAAGATTTTAGTCAAATTAAGAGGATTATTGCAGCTGATGGGGCTGTTGCGGACGGATTTGGGAATAGTGTAAGCATAGATGGAAATATCGCAGTTGTTGGAGCTCAATTAGATGATGATAACGGAGATGCTAGTGGCAGCGTGTATATATATCAAAAGGATGT
>CAYYSK010000233.1:0-5467 GCA_964474345.1 uncultured Flavobacteriaceae bacterium | reverse complement strand
ACATTTATGGTAGCCATGGGTACTTCTCTTGCAGATCGTGCTTGGGGTAGAGAAAGCGCTGTATATAGAGTAGCTGGAGTTCTTAATGTAATTGGAGGATGGTTCTTCACAGCGTTTAGTGCATTTTGTGCCGCTGGAACGCTTGCCTTCTTAATTCATTTAGGAGGCCCTACTGGTCGTTTTGCAGTCGTTGCCATCTTACTTATTGTAGCCGCGGCCTTATTAGTAAGAAACTATCTTTCTCATAAGAAAAGTAGTGCCCTTGCTAGAGAAGAGTCAGACTTAAGCAAAGCTGAAAGTCAAACCATTCAAGGCATTATAGAAGAAAGTGCAGATAACATTGCTAAAACAGTTTCTAGAACTAATAAAATTTATACAAATGTTCTTAAAGGACTTGCCAAAGGAAAAGTAGGAAGTCTTAAAAAGAGTCGTGCTGGTGTAGAAAAATTGAATGATGAAATTGACGAGTTACGTGGTAATATCTTTTATTTCATTAAAAATCTAGAAGAAACCAGTGTACGTGGTAGTAATTTCTATATTCAGATTCTAGGATACCTAGAAGACATCACACAATCACTAGAGTATATTGCAAAAGCGAGTTATAAACACGTAAACAATAACCATAAGCCTTTACGATTTAATCAAATTAGAGATCTTCAAGAAATCAATCAGAAATTAGAAGAATTCTTAAGTGCAACAGAAGTAGCCTTTACAGATCGTAATTATGCACAGATAGGAGAACTTCTAGGACAAAAAGAAGAATTGTACAACAATGTAACTGAGAAAATTCAGAAACAAGTATCTCGTACGCGTTCTGAAGAATCTAGTCCTAAAAACACAACTTTATACTTTGGTTTACTATTAGAAACTAAAGATCTTATTGAGGAGATCATGAATCTTCTTGAATTGTATCATAATGAGCATCAACAATCATAAAATATATAAACACATGTAATACCTTAGACCTGATAGAATAATTTTATCAGGTCTTTTTTATAATACATTATGAATACGCTTTCGCAAAAATCAACTCCGATGTCAAACACTAATAAACTCAAAGAAGTCGCCCTTGTCTTTTTTAAGCTAGGATGCTTTGCCTTTGGAGGTCCTGCTGCTCATATCGCCATGATGGAAGATGAAATTATCACCAAGCGCAAATGGATGTCTAGAGAACATTTCTTAGACCTCATAGGCGCTACCAATCTTATTCCCGGTCCTAACTCAACAGAAATGACCATGCATTGCGGTCATGAACGCGCAGGAAGTAAAGGACTCTTTGTCGCTGGAATTGCGTTTATCATTCCCGCAGTGATTATCACTGCATTACTAGCATATTTGTATGTATCCTATGGACAGCTTCCTGAAGTCGCTCCTTTTCTTTTTGGGATAAAACCAGCCGTATTAGCCATTATTGCTTCAGCAATCTTAAAACTAGGAAAGAAAGCCATCAAAACAACAGATCTTATTGTTATTGGCATACTTGTATTAGTCGCAGCACTACTAGGCATACACGAAGTAATTGCTTTATTAGGAGCAGGCATCATAGGAACTCTTTATTTTTATCTAAAATCTAAAGCCTCCACAACCAAGGTTGTTATTCCATTTCCAATACTAGCATCTTCACTACTACTCAAAACACCTGTATTTAAAGTGTTTTTAACATTCTTAAAAGTAGGCGCTATCCTTTACGGAAGTGGTTATGTCTTATTTGCCTATTTAGATGCAGAACTTGTTTCTAACGGATGGCTCACCAGAACGGAACTTATAGATGCTATTGCCGTTGGGCAATTTACACCTGGTCCCGTACTCTCTACAGCTACTTTTATAGGATATCAGCTTTCTGGGTTTGGAGGAGCATTAGCTGCCACTACAGGTATCTTTTTACCCTCTTTCTTATTTGTATTGATCTTAAATCCTTTTGTATCTAAGATGCGTTCTTCAAAAATCCTGAGTTACTTTCTGGACACTGTAAATGTCGCAGCTGTAGCCATTATGCTTGCTGTATTAATTACCATGGGAATAGAGACACTTACCGATTGGCGTGCTTTTGTCATCGCAGGCATCAGTGCTTTCTTTATATTCAGTAAATGGAAAATAAGTGTGATGTGGCTTATTGCTGGAGGTGCTATTCTTGGATATCTATTGCAATTGATATAGTTTATTTCGCTTTCGCGAAATCGAACTTGTGAGATTCACGACCACAGGGAGAGCGAAGCGTTAAAGCTTACTAAACAGTAGTACATTATTGATATGCAATTTTTAGTAAAAGTAATAGTCTAACATCAACACCAAGAAGTTATGTATAAAATGCACGATCATTCCTAACCATAATGTCTGATAACGCTGTCGTAAGTATCCTAAAAACATTCCGAATGGGAAGATCCAAATAAAAGAAATCAATGAAAAATGCACCAGTGCAAAAATAAATGAAGTGCCAATAATAGTTACTTGTACCGAACTTACTTTTCTAAGTTGATTAAACAAGAATCCTCTAAATGCTAATTCTTCAAAAATAGGAGGTAATATGGCTATAAAAAGAATAGCCCAAAATAGTGAATTTTTATAGTTTACATATTCAGCAAACATATTACTATCTGTATACTCTCCCAATGCTTTATTAATCCAATCAATACCATAATACACTAAAAAAGCACTTCCTAAAGGAATTAAAAGTGTCATAAGCACTCCTTTTATATCTATCCTAGGAATTGCATATAACTTTAAGATAGCTTTCCAGTCCACAAAACAGAAACCTAACGTAAGCGCAATAAAAGCAACTTCTATAATTACCTCTGAAGTAAAACTATCATCTAATGCATATACCACATTATTAATAATGGCGAGTATCAAGAACGCTACATAAAAAGCAATGATATATAACACACTCTTTTGTATACCTTCATTCTTGACACGTTTTACAGGAACACCACAAGTACCACAAAACTTAGCTTCAATCGTCAAAGAAGAATGACAGTGATTACAGGTATGTGTTGGCAAAGATTCTTGACTCACTTTAATGACTTCTTTAAATGCATTGCTGCGTTTATTCCTTTTGCTAAAAATATAATCACGAAAATTTTAACTATAAAGCCACTAAAAATAGTTGATACATCTCCTATAGCGCCTAATACAATAATAGTGATATATACTAATAAGCCTAAAATCAATGCAACGAGTGGTTTTTGTTGTGACCAATATCCTAATAGCAGATATATAACAGAAAGAATTGTATATGTAATAAGTATAGCACTATCCTTTTCTAATTGAAAGAAATAATAGATTCCCCATAACATAGTTAATGCCGCAATGATATATAATGTATTCCTAGCACTTGTAATTCCAGTGCGCGCTTCACTAGACTGGCGCATTGCTAATACTCGGTGTGCATGAAATTTTGATTGCTCTTGTGTTGTTCCATTTTCTGGAAATCCACAAGACATACAGAAGATTTGATTTTCCTCCATATGCGCATTACAAATAGAACATTGTAGAGAATCTAATATCTTCTCTTCCATAAGCAGTATAGTTTTCTGATGAAGATATAATAAAATATTGATATCAAATTACTATATCGCAGAAAACAAAACCCAATTTCTATATATAGAAATTAGGTTTATTAGTAACACTTGGTAAGATTTCTGTGTATCTATTCTTTCAGATAGAGATCAACAAAAACATTAAGATCCGCACATTAAGCAGTCATCATCCCCTTCTGATGCTTTTGCTTGTGCAATAATCGCTTTCATTTCTTCAGGTGTCATAGGTGCAGTATCATGTTGAGAAACTGCTTGTGTTTGTCCTTGAAGGCTTGATTGCTGTACTTCGTATGACGGTGCTGGTTCTTCAAGACTCATTTGCACCTGCATTTCAGATGCGGCTTGTGCATGCTGAACTACTTCTTGCGATACTTGATTACCAACATTTCCTTGTATCAAAGGAGGTGTTGCCTGTTGTGTAGCTTCCATTTTTTGAGCTGCTCTAGCCGCTACTTGTTGTTGTGGTTGAGGTACACTTTTCTTCTCTGCAGAAAGAGTAAACTTCTTAGCATCTACTGCAGATTTTGTACGTAAATAATACATTCCTGTTTTCAATCCACTTTGCCAAGCATAGAAATGCATGGATGTTAATTTTGCAAAATTAGCACCTTCCATAAACAGGTTAAGTGATTGTGATTGATCAATAAAATACCCTCTATGACGAGACATATCTATAATGTCTTTCATACTCATCTCCCATACTGTTTTATACAGATCTTTTAATTCTTGAGGAATTACATTAATCCCTTGGATAGAACCATTTGCACGCATAATTGTTGCTTTAAGTTCATCATTCCAAAGGTTTAACCCTACAAGATCTTCAAGAAGATGTTTATTTACAACAATAAACTCTCCTGATAATACACGACGTGTATAGATATTTGATGTATATGGTTCAAACGCTTCATTATTCCCAAGAATTTGAGAAGTAGAGGCTGTAGGCATAGGTGCTACCAATAGTGAGTTACGCACTCCGTGCTCCATTACTTCTTTACGTAACGCTGCCCAGTCCCAACGACCACTTAATTCTTCATCTTTAATATTCCAAAGGTTATATTGGAATTCTCCTTTTGAAATAGGCGACCCTTCAAATGATGAATACGGTCCTTCTTTGATTGCCAGATCTTTTGAAGCTGTTACTGCGGCGAAGTAAAGTGTTTCAAAAATCTCTTGATTTAGTTTTTTAGCTTCATCACTTGTAAAAGGTAAACGTAATTTAATAAACGTATCAGCAAGTCCTTGTACTCCTAATCCAATAGGACGATGACGCATATTAGAATTTTCTGCTTCTTTTACAGGGTAATAATTACGATCTATAACCGTATTTAAATTTTTAGTGGCTCTTACTGTAATGTTATATAATTCTTGATGATCAAAAGCACCATCTTTTACAAACACAGGAAGTGCTATAGATGCAAGGTTACATACTGCAATTTCATCTGGAGATGTATATTCAAGAATCTCTGTACATAAATTTGATGAACGTATCGTTCCAAGATTCTTCTGATTAGACTTACGATTTGCAGCATCTTTATATAACATGTACGGAGTTCCCGTCTCTATCTGAGATTCCATAATTTTCTCCCAAAGCTCACGTGCTTTGATAGTCCTACGTCCTTTTCCTTCTTCTTCATATTTTGTATACAATGCTTCAAACTCATCTCCATATGTATCAAAAAGATTAGGGCATTCATTTGGGCACATTAACGTCCATTGTCCATCTTCTTGTACTCTTTTCATGAATAAATCAGAAATCCACATAGCATAGAAAAGATCTCGTGCTCTCATTTCTTCTGCTCCGTGGTTTTTCTTAAGATCTAAGAAATCAAAGATATCTGCATGCCAAGGTTCCATATAAATAGCAAAAGAACCTTTGCGTTTTCCTCCTCCTTGATCTACATATCTTGCTGTATCATTAAATACTTTAAGCA
>CAYYSK010000232.1:0-5503 GCA_964474345.1 uncultured Flavobacteriaceae bacterium | reverse complement strand
TGTAGTGTAACAAACAGTATATTTTGCAGTAAGTTCAAGCTGCAATAGATTTTCTTACAAAATTGATTAGCAATTAATTATTTTTTCATTGGTAATATTGACAATTTTTATACCCTGATCAAAATGATGATCAAAGTATAGATCAATCATTGGTAGATGATACGTTAAGTCAATTAATTTTAGATGCTTCTGGAGGAGAAGGAGCTTCTTTTTTATATTACCAAACAGTGATGATTTTACAGCAATTCCTCAAGACCCTTTAAAATCCTATTACATCTGTAAAAGTAGCTTTAGGACAATTATTATTACACGATACAGCAATGGGAGGTGATCCTAAAGTCAAAGATCGTGCATTTCAATATGCCTGTGCTAGATGTCATCCGGTGACCGCGGCATTTAATGCAAGAAGAAAACAAGAAATAGGAGAAGGAAACTTTGGTTTTGGAATCAAAGGAGAAAGTTGTTTTGTAGATCCTTATAATGCCCATAGATTCTGTAGATATACAACCTGTACGTGTACCTACTTTATTAAACTTAGCATATCAAGATGTTGCATTGTGGGATGGTCGTTTTGGTGACACAGGAACCAATGAAGGAACAGAAACTGGATGGATAGATATACCTGAAAACTTTGAAGGATTCCAAGGTGTTGAAGTACAAGCAATGCAAGGCCAAGATGCACATAGACTTCTTATAGATGAGGCCTTTGTAGATACACATGGATATAGAGAGCTATTTGATGCCGTTTTTTCAGATGTAGTACCATCAGAACGATACTCAAGAAGAACAGCAGGATTAGCTATTGCAGCATTTAATAGAACCTTGCTTTCTAATAAAGCACCTTGGCAAGAATATTTTAAAGGCGATCTTAGTGCGCTAACTAGACAACAAAAAAGAGGTGCGGCTGTGTTTTTTGATCAAGGTAAATGTGTACAATGTCATACAGGACCTGCATTAAAAGATCAAGCATTTCATGCTTTTGGATTTGGAGATTTTAATGGAGACCCAGATGCATTTATTAAAGACGATGTAGATATAGAAGCTGTGGCGAGAGGGAGAGGTAATTTTACAGGAAACTCAGAAGACAATTATAAGTTTAAAACACCAACTTTATATAACTTAGTAGATGGAGGATTCTTTGGTCACGGAAGCACCTTTACATCTATAAAAGATGTAGTAGCGTATAAAAATGAAGGCGTCGCTCAAAATACGACTGTGCCTTCTGGACAACTTGCAGATGAATTTGGAGACTTAGGATTAACAGAAACACAGATCAATGATCTTACCGCTTTCTTATCAGAAGCATTAAGAGATCGAGACTTAACACGATATGTTCCAGAAGCGTCCAATAGTAGTTTCTGTTTTCCTGCAAATGATGCCCAAGCGAGAATAGATATTGGGTGTGATTAAAAGTAGTTACCTTATTTTCTCAAAGAAACTGTTTCTATAGGAAGTAATCTAGAATCTTCAAGAGCAGCTTTGCGATGTCCAGTGATAGACAAATACTGTTTGTTTTGAGCAAAGGCGAGAAAAGTTGCTGCATCTTTATGCTTCACTAGTAAAATAAGATCCCAATCTTCTAGAGAAGGCCCTATTAAAAAAGAGGCACTTTTTCCGCTTAATAACACTTCACTACCTGCTTCCTTTAAAAATGGAAGTGTGTGTTCCATATATAAGTCATAAGCTTCCTTTCCAGAAATATTTTTTTCTGGAGCTAAATCAGGTGTTTGAGAATAATCTGCATCACTTCTAAATTTTAAAAGATTGAGCATAACGATTTCTCCTTTAGACGGATTGGAAAAATAATTTCTTCCAGCTTCAGGTGTCACGTCTAGAAAAGATATTCTTGACATGTGATTTTATGTTATTAGTGAATGTGTATAAGTACGCTTTTGCAAAAGCGTGCTCTAGAATACTTATTTTCTTTCTTGAAAAACGAATTAAGAATTCATTAAATCTTCAATTTCTTCTACAGTAATTGGAATATCACGCATTAAGTTAAAAGGCGCTCCTTTTTCCTGTATAACTACATCATCTTCTAGTCTGATTCCGATACCTTCAGCAGGAATATAAATGCCAGGTTCTACAGTAAACACATTACCCACTTGCATAGGCTCGTGTAATAACCCATAATCATGAGTATCTAATCCCATATGATGACTGGTACCGTGCATAAAGTATTTTTTATATGCAGGCCAGTCAGGGTTTTCATTTTGAATATCTGCCTTGTCAAGTAATCCTAATCCTAATAATTCAGAAGTCATAAGTTTACCCACTTCTATATGATATTGCTCCCAATACACGCCAGGAGTCAACATTTTTGTTGCTTCATCTTTAACACGTAAAACAGCATTATATACTGCTTTTTGGCGATCTGTATAACGACCATTTACAGGAATAGTACGAGACATGTCACTTGAGTAATTTGCATACTCAGCACCTACATCCATAAGAATGAGATCTCCATCTTTACATTGTTGGTTGTTTTCTATATAATGCAACACATTAGCATTAGGTCCTGAAGCTATAATAGGAGTATATGCAAACTTTTTAGAACGGTTACGTAAGAACTCGTGCATATATTCGGCTTCAATTTCAAATTCCCATACACCAGGTTTTACAAATCCTAAAACACGACGGAATCCTTTATTAGTGATATCACAAGCTGTTTGAATCAAATCGATTTCGGTTTGATGTTTTACAGAACGTATACGTTGTAAAATAGGATTACTCTTAGCAACACTATGCGCAGGATATTTTGCTTTCCACCATTTTGTAAAACGATCTTCGCGAGTTTCTGTTTCTACAGAAGCACGGTAATGTTCATTAGTATTTACATATACCGTATCTGCATATGTCATGAGTTCTGCAAATATTTTTTCTAAATCCTGAAGCCAAAATACTGTTTTTATTCCTGTTGTTTCAAGCGCTTTTTCTTTGGTTAGTTTTTCTCCTTCCCAAATAGCAATATGTTCATTGGTTTCTTTTAAAAATAGAATCTCACGATATGTTGATTTAGGACAATCTGGAAATAAAACCAAAATAGATTCTTCTTGATCTACACCACTCAAATAAAAGATATCTCTATGTTGCTCAAATGGTAATAATGTATCTGCGCTTACTGGATATAAGTCATTACTATTAAAAACAGCAAGACTATTTGGCTTCATTTGAGTCATAAAATTCTTGCGATTATGTATAAAGAGATTGCGATCTATTGGATGATATTTCATAGCTGTGTTATTTCAAGATTATATATCCAAAAATAAGGATTGCAATTTTTAATAAATACACCAAATGGCATTATTTTGTGTTTTTTCGAATTCTGCTCTTATGCCGTAACGAAATCTCTAAAAAAGAAGCTAAATAGTGTAAAGGTACTTTTTGAAGTAATGTAGGTTTATTGGCGCCGCCAAAGAGATTAAAAGTATGAAAAAGAGAATTTTAATAAAGAAGAAAGCTGTAAATAGTTAAACAAAAACCAAAAGTTTTCATAAAATCACGTATTTCAGTACTTTCAAGGCGCTAAAACAAAACCAAAATGAAATTACGCACTTCCCTCTTTGTAGGTGTTGCTGTGTTTGCTTTCGCGAAAGCGTACCCACAACAACCTGCAACCTCAGCAACTCAAGTACAGCAAGGCATTACTCAAAAACGTACAGCACAACAAAATTCGCTCGTTAAAAACCTTCCTTTTGAAAATATAGGACCAACCGTAATGAGCGGCCGTGTGGTAGATCTTGCTGTAAATCCAGATATGCCTTCAGAATTTTACGTAGGCTATGCCAGTGGTGGATTGTGGTATACAAATAATAACGGAACCACCTTTACACCTATGCTAGATACTAGTGATACTCAAAATATAGGAGACATTGCTGTAGATTGGAATAGTGGAACTATTTGGGTAGGAACAGGAGAAAATAACTCTTCTCGCTCTAGTTATGCAGGTATTGGGATTTTAAAATCAACAGATAAAGGCGCTACATGGCAACATGTAGGATTACCAGATTCGCATCATATAGGGCGTATTTTGATTAACCCTGCAAATCCAGAGGAGGTAGTTGTAGGAGCTGTAGGTCACTTATATTCTACTAATGATGAACGCGGTATCTATAAAACAAAAGATGGAGGAAAAACATGGACTAAAACACTCTTTGTAAATAATCAAAGCGGTATTATAGACATAGACCATGATCCGAAAAACTTTAACTTAATGTATGCTTCGGCTTGGGATAAAGATCGTAAAGCATGGCATTTTGAAGGGAGTGGTGCTGGTTCTGGAGTTTATAAAAGTATAGATGGAGGAGATACGTGGCAAAAGTTAGAAGGGTTTCCTTCTGGAAATGGAGTAGGACGTATAGGAATTGCAGTATATGACGCAAATACAGTGTATGCCGTGCACGATAGCCAGTTTAGACGTAAAGCTGATGGAAAAAACAAGAGTCGCTCTGGAGGATTGACAAAAGAAGATTTTAAAACCATGAGTACATCTGATTTTCTAGCATTAGAAAACTCAAAACTTAATACCTTTTTAAAGCGTAATAATTTTCAAGAAAAATACCGAGCAGAAAACGTAAAATCGATGGTGCGTAATGGTTCTGTAAAACCAACAGATTTGACTAAATATCTTGAAACTACATATACGCAAGTATTTGATACACCTGTAGTGGGGGCTGAAGTATACAGATCTGACGATGCAGGAAAAACATGGAACAAAACACATAAAGGATATCTAGACGATATTTATAGTAGTTACGGATATTACTTTGGAGAGATTAATGTAAATCCACAAGACGATCAAGATATCTATATCTATGGAGTTCCTATTGTAGCGTCAAAAGATGGAGGGAAAACATTTAAGAATATAGGAGGAGAAAATGTACATGCTGATCATCAGGCTTTATGGATCAACCCTAATAATGAAAAACATCTTATAAATGGAAATGATGGAGGTGTAAATATTACCTATGATGATGGAGATAACTGGCTTAAAGCAAATGACCCTTCTGTAGGGCAATTCTATTACATTCAGACAGATAATGAAGTGCCTTATAATATATATGGTGGATTACAAGATAATGGAGTATGGGTAGGAGCTCATAACGCACAAGAGAATAAAAGGTGGCATCAAACCGGACAATACCCATGGGAAAGTATCATGGGAGGTGATGGTATGCAAGTTCAAGTAGATAGCCGTAATGCAAACGTGATATACACAGGATTTCAATTTGGAAACTATTTTAGAATTAATCGTGAGACAGAAGACATTAAACGCTTTAATATTACCCATGAGTTAGGTGAAAATCCATATCGTTTTAACTGGCAATCTCCTATTCTATTAAGTCCACATAACCAAGACATCCTATATCTAGGAGGAAATAAATTAATGCGTTCCATGAATCAAGGTGATGATTGGACAGCAATAAGTGATGATCTTACACAAGGAGGAAAAGACGGAAATGTAGCTTATGGTACGCTCACTACGATTAGTGAATCACCATTT
>CAYYSK010000231.1:0-5523 GCA_964474345.1 uncultured Flavobacteriaceae bacterium | reverse complement strand
AAAAGAGAAGTCGGTGAACTTATTTAAAAAAGAATAAAGAGTTTAGAAAATAGATCACTACGCTTCTAGATACAAGACTAGATTTTTTTACAGTTTTGTACTTATTATTATAATAATATACTTTCTAAATAATTCTACATAATTGATCATACCTTTAGACGATCAAGGTAGGCTAATTCTTTTGTTCCTAATAATGTCTTTACACTAGGCATTAATTCTTTGATACGTTCTTCTTTAATAAGTTCATTAAGAAGATTACGCGAACTTTCTCTAAAGCGCCAAGTATGATGTGTACAGGCCTCTATTAAATTTTTAAGACTAATACGATCAAAAGATTGTATTTGTAATAAATATTGAAATGCATTTTCTCGTAATTGAAATGGATATTCTACTCCTGTATATGATACCAATTCATCATAACGTGCGCCTGCCTCATTACCTTTATAATCTTGTGTCGCTAGACTCAATGTCAACCATAAGACACGAATATTTCCATCAGAAAAACCAAATTGATTATCCATACTATTCAATACTAATTTTTGTTTTTTTAGATTATTAGTAGCACGATAATACAACCATAATTTCAAAAAGGCCTGTTCTCTAGTAATATAACTAGGGTCATTAAGCAAACTTTCAAATTGGTACTCCATAGACGGTGACAATTGTTCTACAGAAGTAGCAATAGCCTGTCGTACTAATACATTTTCGCTAGCAAAAGCTTGTTTGTAAAAAGCGAGACTCTGTTGTATATTACTTCCTGAAAGTTGATATACTGCCTCTTGTCCTAAGTAATCATTAGGTAGTTTTAACACCTCTCCTATCTCTTTAAATTTATCTCTAAACGCTAGAGGTCGTAATGCTTGTAATTCAAAATAGGAACGCATAAAAGAAGATACTTTTAATAACTCTAAAGCGTCTGACGCTTGAAATGCACCTTGATACAACCATTTCTTTTTATAAGTTGTAAGATCTTGTCCATAGGCCGTTTCAACCTCTGCTATAAAATCATCAGTAGTTACATTTTTAAATTGATATTTTTCTAAGTAGTTCTTAACCGCTTTCGCGAAAACGGGTTTCCCTACTTTTTCCCGTAATACGTGCAACGCCCATGCTCCCTTCTGATAATACGTCAAACTACTCCCACCTGTAGCTACCAACTTCTGCCCTTTTCCTTGATCGCTTAACTCTCTAAGCTGCTCTGCAGATTCATATAATTTATAATAAAAATAGTCATCTCCAAAAATTTCTCGTTCGGCTAGTAATGCATAATAAGTGGCAAATCCTTCATGTAACCAGTGATGGTTACTTTTTGTTTCAGTTACTAAATCTCCAAACCATTGATGTGCCAGTTCATGCGCGTTAACATTAACATAATTACGATCTGTAAATCCTATACTATCTACTACAAAACTATCAGAAAATATAGTTGTTCCCGTATTTTCCATTCCTGCATATAAAAAGTCCTTTACAGGTACTTGCTTGTAATTTTGCCAAGGGTACGGTACACCTATTTCTTTTTCGAGAAAATCAAAAATCTTCTTGGAATATCGATACGTAGATTCAGCTTTTAATGAATCTTTGGGATAATAGTAAAACTCTAAAGGCACGCCAGAAGTAGATGAAAAAGTTGTTTTTTTATAATCTCCTATTGTTAATGCTACTAAATAACTAGACATAGGTTTTTCCATATTATAACTCCATACAGTAGATTGTTCAAGTTGTTCTTTATCTACAACTTTGCCATTTGCAATAGCTACATATTGAGATGATGTTATTACAGAAAGATCAAATTCAATTTTATCATTCATATCATCAATACTCGGTAACCAATGTGATGTATACTTTCCTTGCCCTTGTGTCCAAATTTGATCTTTCTTGTTATTATCTACAAAGTATAACGTTTGTTTAGGAGTTGCTTTATACGTAAACTGTACCATATATTTTTTATTGGCATTAAAGTTTCCTTTAAAAACAATATGTTCTTTATCAGCAGTAACTGTGGCAATATCTGAGCTATCTATCACCGACATGTTTTTAGCATCTAAACGTACTTCTGATACCTTTTCTATAGGTTTAAAACTCACCCACACCTGTCCATTTATAGATTTTGCATCAAATTGTGGTGTTATAATAGCACGTATACTCTGAATGTCTACTTTATTTGTTTGAGGAGATATCTCTTGCGAGTACGCTTTCGCGAAAGCGATACTAACAATAATAAAAATAATTAAGTATTTCATAGGCTTAAAAATACAATTATCTCATAGCATAAGTGATACCAAAATGGTTACTTACTGCATTTTCACAAGAATTTAATAGAATTTAGAATATGAAATGGTTTAATCCGAATTATGCATTAAAAAATCTATTACATCATAAAACAACTGCAAAACACTACCACTACGTTGTATTTTTTACTTTTAGCATAGCAATGCTATGCTAAAAGCAAGAAAACACTAGTGTTTATTGTAGTTTTGCGACCTGGTGAAGCAATTTTTAATTGCGTAGCAGCGTAATGGAAGTCAAAAATTGTGGAGTATCGATATAAAAAGATGTCATTTTTTACAAATTGGAAAAAGTATAAACCACTTCTATAGGTACGTGACAAAAATGGAGCTTTTATCATGTATATTTACTAAATAGCTTTTTAACAGCTGTATACACATCGCTTTTAATATCACATCTATGAAACAAAGTATATATCTTATTATAACTATTCTATCTTGTTTTTCTACAATATTATATGGACAACAAACACAAACAGATAGCTATACGCAATACGAATTACTTGCTCCAGAAAGCCAATCATTTCGTATTATTTATGATGTCAGTGGAACAACCAGTGGTGCTACCTATTATTGGAACACACTTAGAAAAGGAAGTGAACACATTGTAGATGCTGTATGGGATATATACTCTGGCAAAAAATTAACTTGGAAAATTGTAACAGGTGCAGAGGCTAGAGAAAATGGTTTATCTAATGCCTCAATAGACACAGAATATTTGCAAGTAACACTGGCGCGTCCTATTCCTAAAGATGGACAAGCTAGGATACGAATAGATAAGACTTATAAAGATACCGCTAGTTATTATAAAGAAGGGGCATCTATTGTTTTTTCTCGTACGCTAGGGATCAAACGCAATAGTGTTGTATTGCCTAAAGGATATGAATTGACGCATTGTAATTATCCTTCTCAAGTACAACTTACCGATGATGCCCGTATTAAAGTGAGTTTTTTAAACAGAGGGCCACAAGCTGTTCCTTTAGTTATAAAAGCAACACCTTTGCCTAATAATAGTACTCCCAACATTCCTAAAGAAGATCCATATGTATCTGTATCTGGAAGCGGACGCGATGCTAGTAAAGCTCGTTTAGGATGGGAATTTGAAGAACGTGCATTCCAAGATCGCGATATTGTATATTTTTTACAGCAACCAGAAACACATTCCTTTCTTCTTTACCATGACTATACAGAATCAAGACCTGGTATTGATCGTTATTTAAATATTGTACGTAAAGGAAGTAAAGCCAAAGATCCCTCGGCTATTATTTTAGATACAGGAGAACAATTAAAAGTAGAATCTCTTAAAGGAAAAGAGATTACACAACGTGGTATCACACTCTCCACTCCTATAACACCAGAAAGTGAAGTTATTGCTATTTGGTTTGACCCTATAAAAAAAGGCAAAACAAAACGTCTACGTATTACAGAGACTTATACAGACCCTAATCGATATGTACTTTATAAAGATCAATTGGTATGGGATCGTAGTTTTGGAAGAAATAGGAATACAGTAGTTCTACCTAAAGGATGGTTTTTAACTACCTCATCAATTCCTGCAATTATTAGTCAAAGTGAAGAAGGGTTAACAACTTTACGATTTGTCAATGACAGATCTGATCTTATCGATGTCTTTATTAAAGCGCAGCGAAGAAAATAATACAACCAATCTTAGTATATTACATACCCTATGAGAATATTCGATCATCCAGTTTATGTATTGCTTATGCTTCTAGCAATGGTAATTCTTGCAGTATATGCTGCAAAAACCAAGATAGGCAAGAAATTAGGTATTGCTTTATTAGCTATTCTTTTTACGGCTGTTATAGCCAACTTAAAATTGATCCCTTCGGCATCTAATTCGATTCCTCTATATGATGGGATATTTACCTACGTCGCTCCTATTTCTATTTTTTATTTATTGTTAAGTGTTAATCTAACTTCTATTAAAAAAGCAGGAGCTCCTATGATCATTTTATTTTTAATTGGATCATTAGCTACTACATTAGGTATCTTAATTTCTTGGTATGCAATCTCTCCTCAAGATGTATTGGGAGAAGATGCCAATATCATTGCAGGAATGCTTACAGGTACATATACTGGCGGAAGTATTAACTTTAATGCTGTTGCTTTAGAATACAATTTTCAAGAACGCGGTGTTTTATATGCAGGTACGATTGCAATAGACAATGTAGTCACTACTTTATGGATTATTGTAACACTTGCTTTTCCTGCTTTGTTACGTAAATTCTGGAAAGATAAAAAGATAAGCACTCCTGAAGAAACTACTACTAATCAAGAACAAGAAGGAATTAATTTCCATAGTTTGATGTGGTTACTCTTTTTAGGTCTTGCAGCTTATTTTGTTTCTGATCTCCTTACCGCATATGTTCCACAAATACCTTCTATGATTACCATTTCAACTTTAGGAATTCTTCTAGCACAAATTCCTTTTGTTTCTAAACTCAAAGGAAGTCAGACATTAGGTCTATATTTAGTATATATATTTCTCGCTGTTATCGGTGCATATTGCGAACTAAGTGCGGTTGTTCAATTAAAAACAATAGGCCTCACCTTACTTGGATTTACTGCATTTGCTGTTTTCTTGCATGGAATATTTACCGTTGCTATAGGGGGTCTAATATATAAAGATTGGGATATGATTTCTATAGTGAGTCAAGCCAATATTGGCGGTGGTACTACTGCCATTGCACTAGCCGAAACTTTTAAACGTAAAGAACTCTTACTACCAGCTATCCTTGTTGGGACACTAGGAAACGCATTAGGTACTTATTTAGGTTTTATGGTGGTATATCTGTTATAAGGTATGGCTATACGCTTTCGCGAAAGCGTACACATAAATACTATACAACTATAAATTATCGTTATTAGGATTACTAACTCACAACGCATCCTATGAAAACCAAACTCGCAGTATACCTTACTATATATAGGCTTTATTTCCTTTAATACGCACCAAGGAGAGGCGAAGCATTAAACCCGAATTATGCATTAGAAAATCTATTACAGCTTGAATGTACTGCAAAATATACCGTTGCACTACATTTTTGAGTTTAACTCTCCCCTTCGTGAAGACAGGCTTTACGGTGCTATGCTAAAATTCATAAAATGCTATATTTTATGGCACATCCAACCTTCATCACAAAGTTCTAATGCATAATTCGGGTAGCTTTGTTATAAAATATAGTTTATTTTTGTAAAAACACATAAAAATGGTACC